>PCWY01000084.1:0-983 GCA_002762975.1 Candidatus Diapherotrites archaeon CG11_big_fil_rev_8_21_14_0_20_37_9
GCTTTGAAACCAGCAATTTAATTAACCAAGACCCTTCCCCTTATCTTTCCCTGTAATCGTTTATTTTTCAATCTGAATTGAATTCTTCAAAGTGAAGTCCTTTAATGTGATTTGTATAATATTATGTGCTTTTTAGGGGGGGTTATTTTTGGACAAAAAAAATTCAAAAGAGGTATGTGAGGATTGCGGGCAGGAAGAATGCCAATGCAATGATGGTTGTTGCGGTGATGATTGCTGTTGTACTGAACCAAGAGAAATGTCAAAGGAAGAAATGGACGCTTTTATGACAAAAATCGCTTCCGATGTCTGGATGAAAATGTACGCCGAAGCATGCGAAAAAGAATGGAAAAAAGTTTCAGGAAAACAAATCCAGAAACTTGCAGCACGCTACGTAAAACAATCCAAAAAAGAATGGGATGAAGAATCCAAAAAATGGAAATAATCCAAAAAAATTGGCGCTTCAATTAAGAAGCGTCAAAAAAAACTTTTTTTAGACTAAATCCTAAATTTTATTGTAAACGTTTTTTCTGTGTCTAAAAAAAATCAGGTTTTTCCGCTTTCATTAGTAAAACCGCACCGCTGGCACCTCATCAGCGTTTTGCCTTTCACTTTATTGCTCGTGAATTTTGAGCTGTTGCATACAGGGCATTTTTGCGGTGGCATACTATTTACCCCTTCCAAATCCTTTTTCTAATCCACGAATCATATTGATAACACAAAAGTAGTTTGAAGTATAAAAATATGGAGTTTAGTGCCAAGCAAATATTATTTGCTTGACAACTTGTTTGCTTTTACAAATGCCCAGATTTTTTTGGTCATTTCGCTTGGAGCAATTGGTTTACTTCCAAAAATCTTTTCTGCTGTTTCTGTTCTTCCAGCAAAATTAATTGTGTATCCACCAAATGCTGGTTTTTTTGCGTCTGCCATAATCATTTTCACCTCTTTTAGATTTTTACTTCTTGTAGAAATAAAGCATTAACCCG
>PCWY01000084.1:990-5847 GCA_002762975.1 Candidatus Diapherotrites archaeon CG11_big_fil_rev_8_21_14_0_20_37_9
ACCAAACTGTTCCTCGATTATGTAGCAGTTTGCGGGTTTTTTTTGTATTCCAAATAAGAATAAACAAAAAGAATCATTATTGAAGTTATTATTGGCAGTATCATAAACCAAAAAGCCATTACCGGAAAAATAAGTCCAAGCAAAGTCAGTGCTCCGCTTAGAATGAAAAGCTTTGAACCAAGTGCATGTGTTTTTTGCCAGACAGTATCGCTACTCATTGTCCAATGTGTTCGTATTCCCAAAAACCAATTTCTCTTTGTTTTTTTGAGAAAAAAACCAATGCCTATGAAAAGAAAAGCAAAACCTGGTGCAATTGCAGAAGTCATTGAAAATTTATATCTTAAATTGGAATAAATTATTGCGCCCTGCAAATAAACAAGGAATGCAAGAGCAAGAATGCCTATTTTTTTCATTAAAGGCGAATAATCTCCAACCTTAGATTTCAAAGGATCAATTCTAGGCAGGAAAACAAAAAGAATGATTATAAAAATTCCAATTATTGGTATCAAAAAGAGGCCAATATCCTTGCCTCCAAAACCATCTGCAATACCATCCGCATTCCAATGTGTTGCAATTTTATCCGGCAGAGCCTGGTAAAAGTAAAAAGCCATTCCAAATGATACCAAAACAAGCAAAATTATAATTACATCAAGAATGTGATTGTGCCTCATGCCACTTTAATGTACTCTTCTAATAAATAAAGCTTTTTTTTCAGAAAAGTTAATATTGTTCATATCCTTTCTTTTTAATATGCCAAGAATTTCAGTTAAACGCGAAGGCTATTCAAAGAAATTTATTATTGTAACTAAAGAAGGGTCTGTAACTCCAAGACGCTCAGGGGATTTAAAATCACCAAGCGCAGTTTCAAGGTCTTTGAAAAAACGTCTTCCTCCTGTGCGAGCCAAGCAGGCAATAAAACTATCCAGAGAAAAATTCAAAGAATATGATGCGCTTGCAAAAAAAACCGGAAAATCCGCTGAAGAATCTGCAAAAATGCAGCGTCTTGAAGCCCTTTTATTAAGGGAAATCGGTTTTTCAAAGGGTTCAAAAATGCCCAATTTTACTATTTTGCCAAATGGTGACATACAATACATTCGAAAAGGAAATCAACATGTTTTTCCTCAAAGGACAGGAGACATAAAGAACATTAATGAACTCAAAGGTTTGCTCTATACTGATCCAAATGTTAAATCTCTTGTGGGTGCTGTTATTGGAGATGTTACCGGGTCCGGATTAAGGGTGGATTCTAATGCAACTCTTGATAATGCAAAAGCACAGTTTGAGATTATTCAGCACATGCATGCTGAAAGAAAAACAGCTCTTTGGGAAGCCATAAAAAGAGGTACAATTATGAAGTCCTACGAAGAACATGGGCTGGGATGAAAACCTTTTTTGATTTTGGGTTTCCAAAAGTTTAATTTATTAATGAGTCTTTTTTTAAATCAGGCAATTCAATCTAATTAGTTTTTTCCGGAATTTAAGCAATCCGCAAAAATCAGTTGTTTTGCTTTCAATTTTTGTGGCACTATTAATTGTAATTCAACTTTTTTTGTTTTCTTCAATCGAAGAAATTAATAAAAGAGTCCACTCTTTTCTATATAGTTTAATTAGAGGTGATTTTTAGTGGAAATTGAAACAAATGATGCTTCCTTTGAAAAGGATGTTATCGAAAAATCCAAAACAGTTCCTGTTCTTGTGGACTTTTGGGCTTCCTGGTGCGGACCATGCAGAATGCTCGGACCTACCATTGAAAAGATTGCAAAAGCAAAAGAAGGAAAATTTGTACTTGCAAAACTCAATGTTGAGGATTCACAGGAAAAGGCATCAGAATATGCTGTTCTCAGTATTCCTGCAGTAAAACTTTTCAAAAACGGGGAAGTTGCTGACGAATTCGTGGGTGCAATTCCTGAAACAGATATATTAAATTTTTTGAAAAGAAACGGCATTTAAATTGCCTTATTTTTTGGGCAAACACCCAAAAATACTTTTTTTTTAACAAAAGCAAAACCTAAAATTCCGCTTAATGCTTATATTATTGAGGTGGGGGAAAGGTATGAACTGGAGAAAATTCATTTCCAGGACACCTGGAAAAATATCTGTGCCAAGGATAAAATTTGCCTCAGGCACAAAAGCATTGTTCAGAATAATAACGGGTTAAAATAAAAGTCAAAAAAAACCCGCTTTTCTTATAGATCCTTATTGCAATTTTTTTTATTCTGGGATTTCAATAATAAATATTTCAGAATTCTCAATTGCATTAAAACTTATTTTTTCATGCTCTGTAATTTCCGCAGAGTTCCGTTTATTTAATTCAGTTTCATTTACCTTGCATTTCCCTTCAATTACAAAAACATAAACGCCCTTGCTCTTCTCAATTACAAAATCAATTTTTTTGCTCTTATCCAAATCCGCAAGTAAAAATCTTGCATCCTGATGAATGTAAAGTCCTTTGCCCTTTTCATAAGAAACAATTAGTTGGAATTTATTTTTTCTATCTTTTTTGCTGAATGTTTTTTGTTCATAATTAGGGTCAATATTTTTTTCTTTCGGGAAAACCCATATTTGCAGAAGGGAAACTTTTTTTTGTTTTTGATGCGTTGAATTCAGAATGCATTATTCCTGAACCTGCAGACATTCTCTGGATATCCCCTGCCGGAATTATCCTTTCATTGCCCATGCTATCCTTATGCTCAAGTTTTCCACCAAGTACAATAGTAATAATTTCCATGTTATCATGTGGGTGCATTGGAAATCCAGAATCGGGATATATAATATCATCATTCAGGATACGGAGTGCGCCAAAATTCATTTTTTCAGGGTTATAATATTTTGCAAAAGAAAAGCTAAATCGCGTGTGAAGCCAATCATGCTCCGCTTTTCCTCTTTCCTCTGCTCTTTGCACTTTAATAGCCATAACTAAAAAATAGGTTGAATTGGTTATTAACTTCCCGAATTGTTAATGGCTTGATGATGCGCCCGCCGGGATTTGAACCCGGGTCGCGAGCTTGGGAAGCTCGTATCCTACCACTAGACTACAAGCGCTTTTTAGGTGTTCCTCTGCGAGGTAAAGGCAATCCGTTTATTTGATGAATTTTTTCCATTACTGCTCCTCTAAGGTAGGGGTGAAGCATGCTCAATTCCTGTGCAATTGCGCTTATATAAAATCTGTGCCACTCAAGATCGTGTTCTCTAAATGGAAGTTCAGTTATTGTCCCTATTTCGTTAGGGTTGCGATGGTTTTCATAAATTTCCCTGGCAAATATTACCCCTCTTTCCATCTGGTCAGCAACACCCGCGGCAACAGTAATGCACTCATTTACTATTGATTCTTTTGCAGATTCATATGCCCTTTTCCCAATGCGGCCTCTGCGCATTTCCATTAGTAATTGCATGAAATTTTTATTTTCTCCTCCGAAACGTTCAAGGGTTCTCATTCCAAGCCCTGGGTCTGAAAGCTCTTTTTGTGTAAGATGCTCTTTTACTCTGACTTCATGCACTTCCGTTGGCACAAGGTAACCGCCTTCATCAAAAATTTCTCTGAGTGTTTTTTCAATTTCATTTTTGTTTCCCGATCTTTTGGCTATTAGTATATTTGCTTTGTCAACCGCTCTTCGATTGACCTTGGGTGTGGCTTTTTTTTCAGAAATTTTTCTTATTTGCCTTTTAATCTGTCTTGCTTTCTGCATAGGAGTTGGTTTTTTCATTTGGTTTCACTTGTGAAATATTTTAGAAAATGCATTTGTTTTATTGATTGAGTACTTTTCTTCTGATTCAACTATTTCCGCCATTGGAATAAGGTAGGCAATTATTGTGTCTGCATCTTTTTTTGGAATATTAAGTTTTTTTGCAAGCTCATCCTTGCCCAAAGGCTTTTCCATCAAAAGCAATTTTGTTTTCACTATGCTATTGCTCCAATAAGGTATTTCATTTCCTTGTTTTTTCACAAGCTGTCTTGAATCAAACAAAAGTTTTGTCATAAAATCTGTATTTGGATTCATTATTGCTGATTTTAGTTCTTCATTCAAAGATGTTGCTTTTGCCCATGTTTCTGCATCAATAAGTGGTTTTGACATCCAATCCCTCATTCTCAATATGTTCTGCAACAAATAAATAACTATGGTTATGTAGTATTATTTTAGGTTTTTGGTTATTTCTTCTGCAATTTCCTTTTTGCTTCCCTTAGTCCATTTCTGTTTTTTTGCAAAGCAAATAAACATTTCACTTTCATCTTTGCCGACAGGATTTTTTGAAAGATTTGTTGCAATAACACCAAAAAGTTTTTTGCTTTTTGCCATTGCTTTTGCAAGTGCCTCTAATTCTTTTTTATTTTTCCCGTGCTCCGCTTTAAATGCAATCACTTTTAATTTCGGAAATTTTTTAACAACTTTTTCAATTAACTTTTCTTTTGGGATTAATTCAAGTGCAATTATTTTTCCTGATTTTATTTTCCCTTTTTTTGCTTTTGAATAAAAATCAGGAAGCGCCGCAGGACAAATAAAATAATCATAATTTTTTTCAAGTTCTTTTAGTGTTGCATGCTCAAGCACATCAGCTTCTTTAATTTCAGTAAAATCAAAGTAACTTTCTCTTGCTCCGTTGCCAAAAACCTTCACATCCGCGTTCTGCTTCATTAATTCAGCCGCAATAGTGCACCCCATTTTTCCGGAGCTATTGTTTGTAATTACCCTTACATCATCAATTTTTTCCTGAAAAGCACCATAAGCAACAAGAATTTTTTTACCTTTCAATTTTTGTTCCATAAGTGCCTTTTCAATTTCAAAAACAATTTCATCAATGCTCTGCATTTTCGCCTTGCCTTCCTCTTCCAGTGGAGAAACTATTTTCACTCCGTGCACC
>PCWY01000025.1 GCA_002762975.1 Candidatus Diapherotrites archaeon CG11_big_fil_rev_8_21_14_0_20_37_9
ATGGACATTTCTGGCTCAATGGAATGGCCCTACATGTTCCCCGATGGATTCCGGTACAAGGACATTGCAAAGGAGGATATGCTCGAAGATTTCGGGATTTACGAAAGCACATTCAATAATCCGAATGGATATAAAGTGCACCCGGATGATTACACTAAAGCCCTTATGGATTACATTGAGAAAAACAACCTAGAAGAAAGCGATTACATTAGATTTACGGCAGCCAAAAAATCAGTAAAAACACTTTTGGACTTGCTTGAAGAAAACAATTATGCTATTGGAATGGTGGTGTTCGGGAGCTCCGCAAGAAATTACATCCCACTCACACAGGATTACACTGATTTGAAAAATAAGATAGATGACATTGACATTGGTTACGGCACCGACATCAGCTACGGCATGAAATATGGACTTGACATGATTGGAACTGACGGTCTGATAATACTCATTACAGATGGCAGGGATTTTGACACGCACGACATAATCATTGGCGGAAAATCCTCTTACAAGGGCAATGCAGTAAACACCGCATTGGAAAAAAACGTGAAAATATGTACAATAGGATTGGGTTTGCCGCAGGGTGTTGATTCGGAGCTTTTGTCATTCATTGCCCAAAAAACAGGCTGCTCCTACCAGTTCGCGGATAATCCTGAAAGAATAAAATCGGCTTTCCTCAGGGAAATTTATTTACAGGAAGGCTACACGTTCATATCCGATAGCGGAACCATGGCACCTGGTGAAACCAAGGCAATCACAGGCTTTAGCGTTGCGCAGGGAACAACCACGATATCAGCGAGGCTCATTGCGAACGGCAATGCCGCAATAATTGTTTCTGGTGCACAGCCCTCAACCCAAGCAGGTGTTGCGGAAAATGGTTTGAAACTTGAAATAAAAAATCCCGCACAAGGGAATTATGAACTCGCCATAAGGAACGACTCTGATACAATTATTGGTTACACAATAACTTTGTCCTCGAAAGGAATCCCGTTGCGCCCTGAAAATTAAGGATAAGTTATTTGCACACCGCTTTTCTGTGAAATGAAACCGATTACTTCGCTTTCAGACGCATTCCAGTTTTCATTTGAAAGGTTCCATTTTTCACCAGTCGTGAAATCAATTATATAAAAATCATTTGACTCATAACCCGCGAGCCTTATTCCTGAGATTTGGCTCCATGCAATCTGCTGTGGTTCCAGTCTCGTCCAATCGTTTAGTAAAATTCCCTGCTCCATTACAATTGAATAATCATTGAATCCTAGCATGAGTGCAGGCACAGCAAGAAGAATGGTGCAAATGCTTATTATTCTGTAGATTTTTTTGGTGTCAAAGCCGACTTCAGGGCGATTGTAATAGTATTTCCAATACTCATCGCCAAAAAGGATTTTTACTGCACCCCTGATTAGCCATCCAACTGAACCGAGTGAAATCAGGAAAGCCGCAATAAACAATAATCCCTGCGGATTGCTTACGAAAAATCCCTGGAAATTAGAATAAATTTGGTTTTTGAGAAAAGCGAACACAAAATAGAACACAGTTGCACCGGCGAGCACCAGTATTATTGATAATGCATCCACCAAAAGAACTTTTTTTGAGTATTTTGCCCCAAACTTTTCGAATTCCGCCTTTGCGATTTTTGGCGGTTCGGCGATTTTCTGGAAGAATGCTATCGATGCGAACGCGGCGAAAACTATCGCCGAATAATAAAGTGCAGGCATTCCGGAGAATGCGAACAATGCAATAATAATGATTGCGGCAATAATGCCGTATTTTCCGAACATAAACTAAAACTAGGTTTAATCCCTATTTAATGGTTGCTCCACGCCAGTAAGCAACCTCCACGCGGCTTTTAAGTAGCAGCAATATATTTTTATTTGAGGTAACAAACACAAATTAAAAAGATAACAACTGAGAAAAATCAATGTTTCAGAAGTTCGAATCTGACGGCTTTTCTTGAATGTCTCCATGAGACGTTCTTTGCAGTTATTTTACAGTTACGGTTTTTTTGCTCCAGAACAGATTCAGCAAAAAAATAGCAAAAACCAATTGTTTAAATAAAAGCTGAAACAACATAATTAATGTGATAAAATGGCAGAAACAACATTAAACCAAATCAACAAAAAATTGAGTGAAATTGATACTAAATTATCTGCATTACTTGTAAAAAAAGAAACCCCTACTTCTGAAGAAAAACTAGCAATAAAACGAGGAGAACAGGAATTTAAAGAAGGGAAATTCGAGTCATGGCGAGCAGTAAAAGCAAAAATGAAGTGACGACACTTGCCAAGATTCAATATATCTCTTTCCAACAAATCCGAAAAAGGACTCTCAAAAGCAGATTCTAAATACAAACAAAAACTAATTGAAACAATCAATGAAATTGAAACAAATCCCGTTCCAAGCGACAAATACGATGTCACAAAACTCACAGGAAGCAAAGCAAACTACAGAATCAAAATAATACCCTACAGAATCCTCTACACAATAATCTGGGAAAACAAAGAAATCAGAATCTACGATATAGACAAAAGAAAAAACAGAACCTACAAATAAAACAAACTTCAGAACAGCACGGTTCGGGTTCAAACTGACGACACTTAGTTATAATCTTATTCAATCCCAACAAAAATTAGTCTATTGTCTTTTTTTCCGTTTCTCTTGTTGTTGTGGTTCTTGACACCATGTTCCCCATTTCATCTTTTTCCACCATGGTTTCTTTTGTGTTCGTTTTTGTTGCACCAGAATCAGACTTTGTGTTTAACGTGGATTTTTCGCTTGTGACCCATGTTTTCTTTTTGCCAAAAAATAAATCCATTAAACCCATAAATTATTCCCCCTATTAAATATTATAACTCCGAGGCTTTAACCAATGTTGTTTGTGGCACCCAAAAAAATGTATCCTGCAATACAACAAGTATGAGCCAATACCGCACACCCCTATTACCCTCCTTCACCTTATAGTTACTAGGTGGTAGATTATGAAGGAAATTAGAGAAATCAATAAGTCATTCAATTCCGGAATTAAAGTAAACGAATTGAAAGGGAAGACAGTCACTTCATTAAATGGAAAAGATGTAGGGAAAATAATGCAAGTAAGACTGAGCCCTAACTCACTTACTTTTGATGGAATAGAAATGGACAGAGGGTTTTTTGGGACTGATACATTCATAGGAAAGGATTATATCGAATCTCTTAGCGATGCGGGAGCAATGCTAAACATGAATCCTGTATCTGACTACAAAGGATTAGCCGTGTTGGATTCAACCGGAAAAGAAATCGGAAAAGTAAAGGAAATACGAACCGACAAGCATTCAAACAACATTACAGCAATTGTTGTGCACACTGGCTTGTTAGATAACGACGTGATTTATTCAAAATCCGACGTGAAAAGTGTGGGAGAAACCATAATGCTGAATAGCATCTTTGATGCAAAATCAGTGAAAGTAGGTGGACAAGCCAAGTAATAGAAAAAAATGAAGGGAACATCAACAATGTTTATTCGCGGGCCGCTTGTCGGCCCGGAATAGTGTTCTCTGAAATTAAACAAAGGAGGAAAAGCAAATGAATTCAAAAAAAAGCAATGAAAAATTTGCAGGAGTTTCTAAAGAAGAAGAGGAAGAAACTGAAGCAAGGAAAAAAAATAATTTAATTCCGATTGCGGCAGTTATTGCGGTGATTGGTTTGGCTGGACTGGGAATCTTTTTAGGGGCTCCTGCAACTACAGGATTAGTAGCAGCGAACCAGGAATTTGTTCCTGTAGCTCCGGAAGTCGTTGAATCGCAATGCCATAACGAGAATTATATTGTACAGGAATCGGTTGAATCTAGAGTACCGGTAACTGAAACAGTTTGTAGCCCAGCAGAATTAGCTGAGACAAACCAAAAAAATCCTTGGTCGTATTTTAGTTTTTTTCCGGGGGATAGACAATCAGGAATAATTGATTCGGAATCAACAAAAGCAGTTAAAGCAAAATGTGTTGAAACAACGCATTTTGAAACAGTTACTAAAATGGAAGACGTTTCAAAAACAAGACGCGTTTGCTGATTTTATCAACTATGCAATTAGGGGGAATGAAAATGGCATGGGGGAATATAATTACAAGTCTGGGGCTTGGAGGACTTTTGTTTTCTGGCTTCGGAGTTGAAATCAACATGGTGGGTCTTGCGTTTGGATTCACCATTACCCTAATAGGAGTAATTTTGGCACATTGAACATTGGGGTGAAAACATAATGGTTGAACTGTTATTTCTTGGACCGATTCTGACTTTTCTATTCGCAATAGCATTGGTTATTGTGGCATGGAAACTGGGTAAAGGAATTTTCTGGCTTTTGATAAACAGCGTGTTGGGAATGGCGGTCCTGATTATTCTTAATTACCTGCCTTTTGTCAACGTGACAATAAATATTTGGAGCATCCTTATTGCGGCATTAGGAGGAATTCCAGGAATAATACTGGTTATTTTGCTAAGCCAGTTTGGAATTGCATTCTAAAATTATAAAAAAATTAAGGGAGATGATAAAATGGCAAAGAAAAGCAGAGGCGGGAGAATGACTGCTGCTAAAAGCCGGGCTAAACGCGGAGCCAAAACAGGAGGACGCCCAGGCGGAAAAGGATTAGTTAAAAATCGTCCGGCTGGAAAAAACATTATGAACACTTAATTCCCAAATATATGAAAGCGAATACAACAGGAGGTGAAAAAATGAACATGTGCTAGTTGTTTTAGCTTTTTAGGAGTTGGATTCTAATATTTTTTGAGAAAAATAATAAGAAATTATAGGAGGTGAAAAAAAATGGACGTGTTTTGGACAATTATAACAATTTTAATTATTCTGTGGGCATTGGGGCTAATCGGAGGATTCGGCGGAGGATTAATTCACATTCTGCTTGTAATTGCAGTAATAATAGCAGTATACAGACTGGCGCAAGACAGAAATATGCTCACAGGAAAATGATTACCAATAACGTAAATCTTGCAGATTCTCCGAAAAGATTAAACTTCTCGGAGAAAATAATTTTTTTACAATTCTAATCAATTTAATGGAACTGTATCCCAACTGATACCTCAAAAGTTCGAACTTATTGCATTAAATGCCAATACTATTTTTTGATTTGTAAAACCTTTGGCTTGCGGTTATAGAAATAATTATTTTATGGACAACAATAGTTCTCACTATAAAATCAGTCTTAGGAATTTCAAAAAAAAGCAGGATATCTATTAGTTCCTTATTTATTATGGGTAAGTTTTGCAGCTATCCTGAATCTAGCCATTGCAATCATTAACTAAAAAAACATCAAGTTAAAACAAAAAAAGATAACCCGAAACTAGGATATAAATAATTGGTTTCAGAATAGCATAATTCTTATTCAAAACAGCACCACAAAAAAGCAGTAGTACTTTTAAATGGTTCTTATTTATGCCGCAAATGCCAAAAAGACATCCTGCCAGAGAACTTTGGCGTAAAAGACAGACAAACAAAATTACTGAAATTGAGGTAATGCTGTTTGCAGACGAGAAAAATCTTGAGCAGGTTGATGTAATACACAATCTTTATGGTTTTGCCCAGAAAAGGTTTGCACAAAAAAAAGCTAGGTAAGACCAAAGGATATGCTGGATTTTTGCCGAGTAAACCCTGCTTTTGATTTTCACACATTAGTTAGGTGTTTGGTGACAGCGGATATGACCCCGCTTTGAAGTAAGGGTTTTGAGGTGGGAACTCCATCTTTTTGTTTGGAAAAACAAGGAG
>PCWY01000067.1 GCA_002762975.1 Candidatus Diapherotrites archaeon CG11_big_fil_rev_8_21_14_0_20_37_9
ATTGTTTGGTATTTCTAGGTATTTGTATTGCTCGTAGAAATATTCAAACATTGCTTTTGCTGCTCTTTTATCCACGTGCATGGATTTTATCATGAATTCTATTCCGTCTTTTTCCTTCATCCCTGCCTTGAATTTGTCTTCCATTAGTTTTCTGAATCTGCCTATTTCAAGAGCAAGATCAAATGAAAGCGGAAGCATTTCCGAAAACCAGGATGGTACTGTTGGTGGTCTCTGGTATGCGGCAGCCACCTGCACTGTCATTCCCCTTGAAAATCTGAATTCGTATGTTTGTCCTCCTAATACAAAAACATCTCCTTTGTGGATTCTTTCAAGAAATCCTTCATCAATTGTGCCTATGTTGGCTTCTCCGATTTTTACTTTTACTCTTGCTTCATTTGGTATGGTGCCTATGTTGGTCATGTAAAGTATTCTTGCCATTTTTCCTCTTTTTCCAACCATTCCTGTTTCTTCATCGTACCATATTTTTGCGTACACGTGCCTTGTTTCCAATGAAGCATACTTTCCTGCAAGATAATCAACAACATCATTGAAATCAACTCTCTTCAGGTTCCTGAAGGGGTAGCTGTTCTTTACAAGTTTATACAAATCTTCAATGTGAATTTGTTCCTCTATTGCTATTCCGAATATGTGTTGTGCAAGTACATCGAGGCAGTTTTCAGGTATTTTTATTTTGTCTATTTTTTTGTCAAGTGCGCTTTTCAGGAGCACGGAGCATTCAACAAGGTCATCTCTGTCCAAGACAATTATTCTTCCCTTTACTGTGCTGTGTAATTGGTGTCCTGATCTTCCTATTCTTTGTATTGCTCTTGCAATACTTTTCGGGCTTCCGAGCAATACAACCAAATCAACGTAACCAATATCAATTCCAAGTTCAAGAGATGTTGAGCAGACAACTGCTTTCAATTTTCCTTGTTTGAGTCGGTTTTCAACGTTAAGCCTTAACTCCCTTGAAAGCGAACTATGATGTGCTCCAATGGTGTGCTCTCCGTATGTTGTTGGAAATTTTTCTTTGAGGTTATGCACTACTCTTTCTGTTGCGCTTCTGGTATTGGTAAAAACCAGGGTTGTTTTGTGCTTGCTTATCAGATCATTCATTGTGTTATAGAGCGCTTCCTGTATTTGTGCTGTTGTTGCATCAATCAAACTGTTTAATGGTGAAATTACTTGCAAATCAAGTTTTTTCAAAAATGAAACGTTTACTATTTTGCATGGTCTTGGTTTTTCATTTTCATAACCAACTAGAAATTCCGCCATATCTTTTAGCGGTGAGATTGTTGCGCTCAAACCTATTCTGCACATTCCACCACTTAATTTCTGGAGCCTTTCAAGTGTAATTGAAAGGTGTGTTCCTCTTTTATTTTCCGCAAGGGAGTGTATCTCATCAATTATTGCCCATTCTACACCCATGAGTTTTTCCCTGAATTTTGGTGCTGTAATTATTATTGCAAGTGATTCCGGTGTTGTAATAAGGATGTGCGGGGGCTTCCTCAGCATTTTTGCCCTTTCGCTTGTTGTTGTATCTCCTGTCCTTACTCCGATTCTTAAATCAATTTTTTTTCCTTTTTTTTCCGCTCTTTCTTTTAGTGCTTCCATTGGTTCAAGGAGGTTTCTTTCAATATCGTTGTTCAATGCCCTTAACGGTGAAATGTAAACACAATAAACTTTATCTTCCAGGGTTCCTGCTTCGCTGTAGTTTGCGAGTTCGCTTAGGATGGAAGTGAATGCACTCAGGGTTTTTCCTGTTCCGGTTTCTGCACTTATAAGAGTATTTTCTTTGAAGTGGATGCTTGGGATTGAGTAAAGCTGTGGCTCTGTAAATGTACCGAATTTTTCAGCAAACCACTCGCTTAGCGTTGGGTTAAGCATGCCGAAAATGGTTTTAGCATCATATTTTTTCTTTTGAGTTTCAATCGGCAAAAAATCACCTTTTTTTTTGGAAAATCAAACAACACAAAAACAATATGTCTACATAACCTGATTGTGTTTAGGTTTGCCATATAATAATTCCTCTTGCGAGGGTTTAAAAATTAAATTAAAACGCTTTGCCTGTGCGGGCAACAATTAAATTCTTTTAATTTGTTTGTTTTGAATTGACAAATAAATGCAATTACAAAAGGTTATTAAGAATGGAACACTTAAGAATAATTAGGGTGTTTTTTAATAAATAAACTTTTTTTTGCTACAGGAATCATTTTTCTTATTTTCCTTGCAGGTTGTACTTCTCAAAAGGCAGATAATCCTGCAGAGGAACAAATAACTGAGGCAAATGCTATTAGGCTCATTAAGAAAGCATATCCTGAATATTCTATAGTTGGTTATTGTGGTGAAGAAATGGTTGGTTGTTCAAAGGATATTATTGCTGAAAGAAAGGAAGGTTTTTGGGAAATTGTATTTTATCAAGGACGTGGAGATTGTCAGGCAGGTTGCATTGAAAAGATGTACACTTATTTCACAGTTGATGATTCTGGCAATGTTGATAAGGTAAAAACTGAGGGAAAGCTCTGGGAAACACTTGATAGTTTTTGGGTGTCAGGAAAAGCGTTTCAGTTAATAGGACAAGGAACTTATGATCCGGATGCAGAAATAGAAAAAAAACCGTTTGCAAATACTGAATTAAAAATTACACTTAAACAAGATCATCAAAATCAAATTTCCAGTACTCAAACAGATTCTGAGGGAAATTTTTCTTTCGGAATAGCTAATGGAGAATATTGTTTAATTGCTTTTGATCAATGTGCAGAGTTTACAGTAAATAATAATGCAATTGAGAATTTTGAGCCTATTTTTTTAATTCCAATTCCTTAATTGATTTACTCAAATTCGAATATTTCTTTTGTTATTGTGGAAAGAATTAAATTTTCTGGGCTTGTTGTTTTTTTTATGTCAAAGCATAGAAAACCGGTTTATGTGTCTTTTGAGGGTTTGAGTGGAGCAGGAAAATTCATGTCACTTTATTAGATAAAGGAATTTTTGGAAAGAATGGGTAATAGGGTTGAGATTGTTGATTCTCATAGAAATTCTGCTTCTGGGTTTGTTGTAAAGAAAATGATTTCTTTTGGCGGAAAATTACGGGTTCCGGAAAAGTAGGTACTGCCATAGCCCTAACGCCAAGCAAAGAACTGCAAGAAAAAATAGTGAAAAAATGCGAAATAGCAGGTTTCAAAGCTTATAAAATCACAATATCGCCAACACCAAGCTAATTAAAGTCCCCTTCAACACCAAAAAATATATTCAAAGAAATTGTTGAAGGTAGACACTTTTAGAATACGTTTATAATTTTTAGAGGGGGGTTATGACCAAAATAGTTTAGCAGATAAAAACCGCACCGGCAATGTACCCCTTGAAAGCCTATTTAAATGCCCAAACCATACTGCTATTGGCGAGCAGGAGGTCTGTAAAAGGAGGGATAAAATGTATAGTATGCTCGGAAATCGACAAACCAATATAAACGGTTTCACCAATTATTTTAGTATGGGAGAATCCAAAAAACACAAGGTAATCGAACTGTTTGCAGGAGCAGGCGGTCTTGCAATTGGTTTAGAAAATGCAGGGCTTGATACTGTTTTTTTGAATGACAATGATAAAGATTGTGTAGCCACTTTAAAGAAAAATAAACCCAAATGGAATGCAGTGCACGGCGATATTAGAGAACTATCTTTTGATGGCATTGAAGCGGATGTAGTGACAGGTGGTTTTCCTTGTCAGTCATTTAGTCATGCAGGTAAACGACTTGGTTTTGAAGATACAAGAGGAACTCTGTTTTTTGAATTTGCTCGATGCGTAAAAGAAGTTCAACCAAAGATTTTTGTTGCTGAGAATGTTGCTAATCTTGAAAGGCACGATAAAGGAAAAACACTAAAAGTCATGCTTGATGTTCTAACTGATTTAGGTTATGATGTTCAATATAAAGTCCTTAATGCACTTGATTATGGCACTGCACAGAAAAGAAAAAGAATTTTTATTGTTGGAACTAAAGACGGATTAGAATTTACTTATCCTGAACCAGTCAAAGAAAAAAAAGTATTAAAGGATGTTCTGAAAGGTGTTTCGGATTCAGAAGGTTACTCTTATACTGCGAGAAGAAAAGAAATTTTATCCCGTGTAAAACCAGGCGGGTCTTGGACTGATTTGCCAATAGAAATGCAAAAAGAATACATGGGTCAAAGTTTTTACTCAGGCGGAGGAAGAAGAGGAATGGCCAGAAGAATTTCTTGGGATGAACCCTGCCTCACACTAACAACTTCCCCTCATCAAAAACAAACCGATAGAATACACCCCGAAGAAACACGACCATTTACTGTTAGAGAATATGCCCGAATACAAGATTTTCCTGACAAATGGGAATTTGTTGGAGGAACTGCATCAAAATACAGACAAATAGGAAATGCCGTCCCAGTAAGTCTTGCAACTGCCATTGGAAATGCAATAGCAGCATCATTAAACCAAGAAAACAAACTCCAACCACAAACAAAAACAGAAGTATCTGTAAAGGCTAAAAACTAGCTTTTCGTAGTGCTTTTAAGAAGTTTCCATTCCAAATCGTTCCATGAACAAATATGTGCAATTCGTTTCTGATGAACACTTTTTGAATTGTGTAAAATGGGTAATGGGGGCATATCCTTCTCCTGACTCGGAAGTGGACATGGAAAAACTGCAAAAGAACACCATTGACCCATTCAAGATTATTTTTGACTGTTCATTCAATAATGTTGAAGTGGATGACTGGGTAAAAACCGAACAAATAAGGCAAGAAGACAAAACAATCAACAATAGAATAGGTGACTTTCACCAAAAACTCCTCGGCGGAGTAAAAGGATGGGTAGACCTAGGCACAGGCGATGACAGTCATGTTGACCTCAAAAAAGAAGACAACTCAATTTTCATTGAAATAAAAAACAAATTCAATACAGTCAACTCCAGTTCACTATCCTCACTGCAACAAAAACTTGAAGCCATCATTAAAAAATATCCAAAAGCAACTGGCTATTGGGGATTTATCCTTAGCAAAAGAGGCGACTCAGGAGAAACAATATTGTCCGCAAATGACAGGACTAACCCGAGAATAAAAAAAATTTGGGGTAGCAAATTTTACGAACTCGTAACAAACGACCCTAACGCACTTTCAGACACATGGAAAGCACTCCCAAAGGCAATAAAGGACATACAATCAGAAGCAAGAAACTTCACAGGCGAAGACAAAAAAAGGTTGAAATACTTTTTCAAATCAGCATTCAGTAATCTGACTGAACCAGAGCTTTAAATGCTAGGGTCACTATTTTTCTATATTAGCAACTAAACCATAATTTACAAGTTACTTTATAACTATAAAATAGCTATTAAGGACACTATAACTCATTTATTGCCAAATTTTAAAGTAACATATAGATTAATAAAAACATTGGGATGCAATTTAGTCATGATGGCTGAAAACGAATTAAAAATTATAGCTCGATTAGATATAGCAATCAAGCTTCTTGCAGTCAATGCAGTAGGAAATAAACCCTTAAAAGAACAGGTCGCCCTCCTTGATTCTGTGGGACTTGCCCCTAAAGAGATAGCAGATATTTTAGATAAGTCTCCAAATCTCATAAGTGTTACGTTACACGGGATAAGGAAAATAAAGAAAGGTGGAAAAAATGCAAAATGAAAAGGAAATTCAGTTGCTT
>PCWY01000021.1 GCA_002762975.1 Candidatus Diapherotrites archaeon CG11_big_fil_rev_8_21_14_0_20_37_9
ATATCCTTTGGTTCAACTCCAAGCGCTGTTACTGCTGCCTTGAAAGGCAGTTCGCTTGGCTTTGTCTGCCCAGTATCATCAAGTGTTACAACAACGTCAAAAAAATCAGTTAAACCCATTTCAGCAAGCCTAAGCCAGGCACGCATTCTTGGAGCATCACTTACAATACCCAGCATGATTCCTTTTTCTTTAAGCATTAGTAAAGTTGCCCTTACATGAGGATATGGCTCTAAGTAACCTATTTGCATTTTTCGATAAGCCGCAATCCCTTTTGACAGTACCCGATAATCTATTTTTCCCATTGTTTTTTCCAAAAATTTCTGAAAAATTTCCTGATATTCAATCCCATGTATTCCGTAGAGTTCAAAAAGAAGATCATAAGCTTCTTGTTTGCCCATATCAAGACCGCCATCAATCATAGCACTTATTGCAGCCTCGCAACTTATTTTCTTCATTCTCATGAAATCAATAAGCGTATTATCCAAATCAAAAAGTACTGCCTTCACAATATTCAAAAGACAGGAACTTGATAAAAAGCTTATATACTACCTTACCTAAAATTTAAACATGGAAAGCCAAGTAAAGGAAATGTTCGGCAAATCAGTATTCTTTTTTACTATAGGAGTAATTCTGGCATCTTTATTCATGTGGAGCATGATGCAAGGAATAACCTTACACTTAAATGGCCAGGAATTTCTTGCTTATCCATTCTACTTGGTAGGGTGGATTTCTGGGATATCTGCATTAAGCCTCTATTGGCAGGCAAAAAAACTATTCCATTTCGCAACAATTTCAAAATGATTTTACATTAACTAAAAAAAATAATAACAAGAGTTACTTTTTCTTTTTTGGTTCTTCTTCAGGAGCAGGAGCAAAATCCTCATCAAGATCCTCAAGTTTCACATTTTCCCCTTTTTTGTGGGTCTCTAAAACAGCATCAAATTCCTCAATATCCTCATCATCCAAACCAAGAGATTTGAGTTTATTGTTGTGCTCGGTAATATCCATTGCATCAAATTCTTCTCTCCAGATTTTCATGTCCTGGGTGTCCGGCAACGGCTTTCCTTCTTTCTTTTTCTTTGATAGCATTTACTGAAATATGGAAGTTAAAGTTTATAAGCAGTGATAGTTGAATTCCAGTAAAAAAGCTTATTGATAAGGCGGCCAGCATGAAGCATTATAAACCAGAATCAGATACGATTATGTATGCCGCAAAACCAAGACAACAAAATTGCGGTGTTCCACAATTATATGGATAATATTGGTGGCGCTGAAAAGGTTGTTTTAACCCTTGGCGAAAGATTGCCAGCAGACATTTATTCCACTGTATCTAATTCTGAAATGATTTCAAAAATGGGATTCCGAAAAAAAATTAATGAAATCGGATGGATTCCAAAAAATGCGCCTTTTAGACAACAGTTATCATCATACCGTTTTTCAAAACTAAATTTGACTAAAAAATATGACAATTTTATAATAGCCGGCGATTGGGCGGTTTCCGGGGCAATGAAAAACAAGCCAAATTTATGGTATGTGCACTCCCCAATAAGGGAACTTTATGACCTGAATGAGTACACAAGAAAAACAAGTGTAAATCCATTACTGCGGCCTGTTTTTGATTTTTGGGCTAGTTATAATCGCAAGTTGAATAAAAAACATGTTGCAAACGTACAAAAAATTCTTTGTAATTCCAAAAACACCCAAAAAAGAGTTGAAAAATATTTGAACCGAAAAGCAACTGTTGTTTACCCTCCAATTGATACAGAAAAATTTTTGTATAAACAAAACAAAGGGTATTGGCTTTCAGTTAATCGTTTAATTGACCATAAAAGGATTGAATTACAGCTTGATGCATTTAGAAAACTCCCTGAAGAAAAATTGATTATTATTGGAGCTTATGAAAAATCCGCGCATTTCCAAAAATATGTGAAAAAAATCGTTGAGAACCAACCAAACAATGTTGAAATTCTAAACTGGGTTTCGGAACCTATGCTCCGGGAAATCTATTCAGAATGCAAAGGATTCATTACAACAGCAAAAGAAGAAGATTTTGGCATGACTGCTGTTGAGGCAATGGCTTCAGGCAAACCAGTAATTGCACCTAGTGAAGGAGGGTATTTAGAAACAGTTACTGACGGAATAACCGGAAAATTAATTGATAAAATTAATGGCGAAAAAATTGAGTTAGCAATAAAGGAAATAAGTAAAGCACCTGAATCGTTCAAAAAGGAGTGTATAAAACAGGCAAAAAAATTTGATTCATCTGTTTTTATTAAAAAAATACGCGATGAAATTTCTTTTTAAAAAAATAAAAGAATAAAGTTTTACAAAAAAATCAGGTTCGTTGAAAAGTAGTTTCATAGGATTTATTCTTGAAAGAAGTGCTAATTGAAATTTAGAGCTATTTGATTCCAATGTCTCTATTGTTTTTTGGGGCACCTTACAGCCTAAAAACTTGTTTGCAAGAGTAAGATAAAACCAGGTTTGCGGGCAAGCTAATGCCTTTTCAGCAAGCGTTGTTACCAAATCCCAGTCAATTTTTTTGCGTGAACGGAATTTTAAATCAGAAATATACTTAAGAAATCCATGAAATTCGTTTCTTTGATCGTATTTTTTTAAATTTGAAGTAAAATGACAGGCATCCATGATTATTCCTGCCTCATTTTTCACAGCAAACAAGTTCTCACCTAATTTAATTCTAGGCAGTTCATTAAAATTAAGGTTAAACGGAGCAGGGGAATTAAAAAGTTTAAAATGCATGTCCACGTACCCTGCACTAAGGTGAGTATAATTGAAACTTTTTACCTTAGAGTGATGTTCAATAATTTTATTTACTCTGTTAATCGCCTGATTGTACACTGAAAGTTCAGGGAAATCTAACCTAGCAGGATTTTTTTCTTTTAATGCCCTGCGCTTTTTTCTTTTTGCAATTTTTAATTGCTTAATAAGCATAAAAGGATCGCTAAATTTTGCCCTGAGCCCATTTATAATAAAAAAATCTTTTTTATTGGCTAATTGAAAGAATTTAACATTTTTAATCGCTTTTTTTATTTCATTAAGATAAGTAAGATATGCTGGCAGATTATGATTAATTTCAAAAGTAAATGCAGTAAAATTAGAATAATTCATTTTTTTGTTGTTGATTTCGAATAATTCATTCTGAAATTCGACCCCACAAGAAAGAAACCCTTGCTGAGCAAGAACTGCATCCGCAAAAAAAAGATCTTGTTCTGCAATTACAAAATCCAAATCGCAAGAATACCTTGTTCCAGGAACATAATCAGAAAAAAATTTCAGAGGAGCATCCTTTATCAGAGTTTTTTCTACAGGAGTTTTTTTTAATTGTTTAAGTACATTAGCCAAAACTCTGTCAGATTCAATATTGGCGTCATACCCTTGTTTTAAGGAAACTGTTAGTTCGGGTAGCAACCCATGATTTTTTAGAGCAAGATAAACCATACCATCCATACTTGTATCCCTCACCAAAAACAAAAATCTTGAATTATCTTTAATTTCAATATTTGGTTTAGAAAAATCAAAAACCGCCTTTACACATTCAAAAACAGTTGTTTTTTCACAATCGAGTGAACTTAAAGACATACAAGATTATTATATCTAAGACTTGCTTTAAATATTTGTAAAAAAAACCGAAAAAACAACCAACAAACCAGAATAAATTATTATAAACCCCCGCCCCATTAGATGTTATATGCAGGATAACCAAAAAGAACAGGAAATCAATCCACACATTAAAAGATTCAAACAAGAGCTTATTATCTCAGGCTACAGCCAAAAAACAATCAAAATGTATTGCCTCTACCTCCAAGAACTTCTCAATTACCTTAAAAAAGAACCCATACAAATCAACAGGGAAGATGTTGTGGGATACCTTGCAGAAAAAAAAGGGAACGGAGCATCAAATGCTACTCTTGCTTTAATTCATGCTTCATTGAAATTTTTTTTTCATACCATACTTAAATTGAAAATTATTGATGAAATAAAAACCCCGAAGAAAAACAAACATTTACCAACTGTGCTCACTAAAGATGAAATGAAAGAATTATTGAAAGCAACAAAAAAAGGAAGGAATAGACTTTTGCTTCAGTTCATTTATTCTTCAGGAGTTAGGGTAAGTGAAGCAGCTAACATGAAATTAGAAGAGATTAATTTTAAAGAAAAAATAGGGAAAGTAAAATCTGGAAAAGGAGATAAAGACAGGATAATAATTCTTTCAAAAAATTGGTGCAAACTCGCAAAAAATTATGTAGACCGAAAGAAAGTCAAAAGCCCTTGGTTATTCAGCAAAAAAAATGGGAAAAAATTATCAAGTGATTCGATTCAAAGGATGGTTAGAAAGGCCACAAAAAAAGCAGGAATAACAAAAATTGTCACCCCGCACACCCTAAGACATAGTTTTGCAACACATTTGCTTGAAGCGGGGGTTAATATCCGTAACATACAAGAATTATTAGGACATGCAAGTCTTAATACAACTCAAATCTACACCCATGTATCTACAGAGCAATTAAAAAAAGTAGAGAGCCCATTTGATAAATTATAACCCCTACCCCCACACTTCCACTAATAAATTTTTAGAATTTTCACAAAACAACCCTAATTTATTTATGTAGTGGCTGAAGGATAATAAAACAAACCAAAAAAACACAAATAAAATTATGTATACTGCTTAATATTTGCCAGTATGGGGTTATTTGAGCAGTTTTAGTAACACAAGGTTTAAATAGTTAGAGCTCTTTATTATTTTGATAAATATAACATTTATTTATGGAGGAAGGAATATGACAACAAGGCTATCAAAATTGTTCGGCATGGACATTTATACAACCGATGCAGAATACAAAGGAAAGGTCTTTGACCTAGTAATAAACCTTGAAAAAGGAAGAATTGAAACAATAACAACAGAGGCTCTTAAAGCAAAGAACAAACAAGAAGCTAAAAGGATAATTACTGAAAAAAGCATACCTTACAACAGAGTCAGATCAGCTAAAGATATTGTTATTATAGGCAATACTTCAAGACCTGAACAAGCTGTTGAAAAAGTAGCTTCACAACCACAAAAAAGAAGATCCGGATTAAGATAAAATTCTGATTTTTTTTAAAAAAACAAATCTTCCTCTAAATAATGCTTATGTTTATAAATTATACATAAGATAAACGTATATAGTAGTATAAGGGTATTACCGGAACTAAGGGGGGTATGTTTTGTTAAAAGGTTATTTTATTCAATACAAATTCATTGTACCAGAAAAAACCAAACATTCCTCATATATGTATCAAAAACTTTTTAGAGCACTTTACGGTTACACCCAAAATGTTACCAAATCTACCGGTAAAACTTATAGATATTTTAGAAAAGGCATATTATCAGATATTCCTTATTTAAGGCCAGGTAAAAATTGTGTTATAATTCCACCAAAATCTTTTGCTATGCTTGATACTTTTTTTAAAACAGGAAAAAACCCTTCTCATTACTGGCGAACCAAAGGTGATTGGAAAGCTGTTTTT
>PCWY01000002.1 GCA_002762975.1 Candidatus Diapherotrites archaeon CG11_big_fil_rev_8_21_14_0_20_37_9
TAATCAATTGCTAGTTCCAGATCAAGTTTGTCCTTTTCGACTGGAAATTTTTTTATTTCAACGTGCCTGAATTTTTTCAACGCATTTTTTGAAATTGAATCAAGGTCACCAATAATGAGGTTCGGAACAAATTTTGTTTTCATGAGTTTGTTCGCACCGCCGTCAACAGCAATCAGAAAATCGCCCTTTCCTATATGCGAATAAAGGTACTTGGTGTTTACAGAACCATTGCATACAAGAACAGCACGTTTCATGCAATAAGTTCGGCTCAAACAATTAATTAAGGTTTTGCTGCCAAAATGGATTATGAGCCAGATGACCTATTTTTCCGCAAAAAAATGGCTTTACTCACTGCACTTTGCAATGAAAGGATTCAGCCTTACAGTAATGGAAAAACTTTCTGCTGAAGCAAACCTTGATACAAAAAAAATTAAAGTCATTCATGTTGCGGGAAGCAATGGCAAAGGGTCAACCGCAGGATATGTATCTCAGGTTCTTATTGAGGCAGGATACAGGACAGGGCTTTACACTTCACCGCACCTTGTGGAACACACCGAAAGGATCAGAGTAAATGGAGAAAAAATAAGCAGGAAAAAATTTGCGGAACTGGCGGAACATTTCAGAACACTTACAAAAAAGAAAAAAATCAACGCGAATTACTTTGAGATAATCACCGCAATGGCAATAAAACATTTTATTGATGAAAAAGCCGATTTCATTGTTGCCGAAACAGGAATGGGAGGTCGCCTTGATGCGACAAATATCCTGGATGGAGAAGTATGCGCAATAACCTCCATATCTCTTGAGCACACACAATACCTCGGAAAAACAACAGCAAAAATAGCGGAAGAAAAAGCAGGTATAATAAAAAAAGGCTCAATTGTTGTCACAAAAAAAAACAATGCAGGCATTAATGCAATTAGATTAAAAGTAAAAAAACTTGGAAACAGAATCATTTACCCTGAATGGAAAAATGCAAAGCAAAAAGGCAATGGACAGACATTTGATTTAGTAAAACCCGTAAAAATCAAAGGAATCGAACTTTCCATGCTTGGAAAATTCCAGGCTGAAAACGCGGCAATTGCGATAGGGGTAATAAAATCACTTGAGGAAAAAGGAATCAGCATACCTGAAAATATTCTAATGAAAGGAATTGCAAAAACAGTTGTGAACGGAAGACTGGAAAAAATAATATCTGCTCCTCTTGTTGTGCTTGATGCCGGACACAGCCCGGATGGCTGGGAAAAAACTTTTGCATCGCTCGGGCAATTCAAATACAAAAAACTGATTGTTGTGATAGGCACAATGCACGATAAAAATGTGAAACCTTTGAAAAAACTTTTAAAAAAAGCAAATTATGTTATAACAACAAAATCGGATTCTTTCAGAGCGCTTGAATCGGAAAAGCTTTCAAAAGCAATAGGATTCGGAGAAGCCATAGAACCTGCGGAAAAAGCATTTGAAAAAGCTGCAGGAATGGCAAAAAAAGGAGACCTGATTCTTATAACAGGTTCAATTTATCTTATTGGAAAAGCTTACCCTTATTTTAAAATAAAAATCTAAAAAATTGAATCAAGAAGATTATACAAATCATTCTCTGAATGCTCTTTTGGATTATTTGGTTTTTGAATAAGGCTCATTTCCACGATTTTTTCAAAGTCCTGTTTTTTCGCACCAATATCCCTTAACCTTGTAGGCGCTTCAATTAACTCAAGAAGAGAGATTATTTTTTCCCCTGCATCATCTACCGAAACAGCATCAAGATTTTTTGCAATGCTATTGCCAACCATTGGAAATGAATCCGAATAAAATTTCAGAAACCATGGTAAGGTTATTGCAACAGCAAAACCATGGGCAAGACCATAATATTTTGTGAATGCATATGAAAGTGTATGACATGCAGTTGTTCCTGTAATGTCAAAAGCTTTTGCCGCGGTTATTGAAGCAAGAGCCATATCGTGCCTTGAATCAGCACCAGGTTCATTAACTGCTTTTGCAAGAGCATTAAATGAAAGAGTCATTGAACCCGTGGAATCACACTTTGTTACAGGAGTTGCTGTTTTTGACCAGTAACTTTCAACAGCTTGACAAAAAGCATCAACCCCAGATGCCGCAGTAATTTCCTTTGGAAGCGAATAAGTTAACTCAGGATCCACTATGCAAGTTTTTGCATAAAATTCCTCAGAACGTAAAGTGCTTTTAGTGCTATCAGGCAAAGTAAGAACAGAATACTTTGTGTACTCCGCACCGCTTCCTGAAGTTGTAGGCATTGAAAAGAAAGGGACTTTTTCTTTTACATTTATTTTATTGTAAAATTCCATTACTCCTTTGGAACTGCCTTTAAGGCATGCAGCAACCTTTGATGCATCAAGCACGCTTCCCCCGCCAATTCCAATTACAGAATCACAATCAGCACTTGAAATTATTTCAGCGCATTTATCAACTGATTCAACCGAAGGATTTGGTTCAATGCCTGTGAAAATTTGAAGCGCGTCAAATTTTTCTGAAATTAAATTAAAATAATCTGTTTTTGTGAAATGATTTCCACAAACAAGCAATGGCTTTGCGGAACCTGTATTTTCAAGTTCATCAAAAAGCGAAGAAAATCTTTTTTCTCCGAAAATGATTTTAGGAGGCATTACTGCCACGCCCCAAGAGTGGATTGCTTTGATTTATCAGAAAGTTTTTGCACCAGTTTTTTAATTCCGTTTTCTACCCTGTCTCTAGAAAAGTCATGCTTATCGCAAAGGAATTCTTTCAGTTTTTCTTCATCAGGCAAAGACATTTTTACAGAATATTCAGTAGTAACATTAGGTTTCATGAAAAGATCAAAAATTTCTTTCCAATCAAAATCAGGTTCGTGTTCTGTTGATGTAATTATATCCTCAAAGGAATTATTTTTGGTTACAAGTTTTAAGGCAGTTTTGATTCCTATTTTTGGAAACTTTTCATTAAAATCTGTTCCAATAAGAATTCCAATCCAAATTAATTTTTCTCTGGTTAAATTATTTTCTTTCAACACGCGTTCAAGCAGAATTTTTTCAGGTTCAACATCAGCATAAATATTTTTACCTGGAATTTTTCTTTTTCCTGAAACACCTATATTCCTGTAAAGAATTTTTGCACCAAAAAGTAAGGCATCATAATCTTGACTTACACAACCATCAACTTTACCTTCATTGAGCATTGAAACAACCTGTGCCTCGCCCTCACTTGGAGCCTGCACAACAGGAAAACCCATAAGCGAAACAAGTTCTTTTGCAGAATCAATCATTTTCTGGTCAAGTTTCAGAGCTCTGGAACCAAATTTCTTTGCCTCTGCAATATTGCCTTCCTTAAGTGCCTTCTCGTGCTTTTCAATAGCATCAGTCCTTATTGCTTTTCTTGCCTTAAGCGTTTCTGATTTCAGAATGGACGGAGTACCATCAAAAACAAAAACCGGCCTTGCGCCACGCTCAACCAGATTAAGTGTTCGGTAAAAAAGCCCTGTAATATGCGAAGTCACATTGCCATGAGAATCCATTAACGGAGTGCCATCCATCCCTCTTATGCTTGAAAGGAACTGGTAAATCATATTATATGAATCAATTCCGATAATCATTCCATTAAGGGAATCTAAGGAAATTTTCTCACGCGGAACAATATCTCCAATCGCTGTACCCATAAAAACCTAATTAGAAATAGGAGTGGAATAATTTAAAGGATAATGGACTGCCCTTAATTCAAGCAGAATATTTTGCATTTAGGTTATAAAGAGCAGCAAAAATCGGTTCAAGCTGATCAACAGAAGTACAATAAACTGAAATTGATTTTGATTTTCCATTAGAAGTAATTTCAATGCTTCTTGTCGGACCATCAAAACAAGAGTCATCAAAATAATTAGCTTGGAGTGAAAAAAAGTTTGAATTATTCACAGTATTTCTTAAATTAGCAATTTCATCAGAAGATAAAGTTACACTAATGGAATCTTTTTTCGCCATATATCCATCATCGCTTTCAGTGAAATTATATGCAGTAAACTGACTATTTTCAATGGAAATGGCATTTCCGTAATTTTTGAGACCACCTTGATGGAAAGTGTACTCAATGAAAAAAGGGGAATTATCCTGCTGCTGTGCACAACCTGCAAGAGCAACAATTGCTACCAGAAGGAAAAAGAGCTGTTTTTTCATGTTTAAATTAATGGGCAGGTTAATTAAAAACATAACTATTGAGACAATTGTCTCATTACTTTTTTGGTTACTTATCTTTAAAATGCCTTTCCAGCCTATTGATTACTGAGATTATGGTTGAAATAGCTCAAGATAAAGGTTTTTTTTTACTCAAGTTCTCGGAGCAGGAAGCCAATGCGCTCGGCATTGATAAAAACAGCATTTATGAACTGCTTAAGGCAAAAAATAATCTATGGGTAATGACAGAAACAGAAAAAAAAGCCGAAGAAAAAAAACAAGACGTAAAAAAAGAGGAACCCTCTCCACTTGAAGAAAAAATAATCGAATACCTTGCAAAATTTTCCCTGAGCGATAGAGTTGTCGGCAATTTTGAAAAAAAACTCTCAAAAGAGGAAATCGAAACACTCAAAAAAATGATTTCTGAAAAAAAAGTAGAAAAATTCAAACTCAATGAATCTTACAAAGTTCCAGTTTACAGAATTGTTACAAATGGAGAATTATTATATGATAACAAAGAAAAACCAATAGAAGAATACACTCTTGAAAAGGACGGCTTTCTAGTAGTAAAAAATGAGTTAAGGGCAAAGCAATTGAGCCAAGAACTTACGGATGATATTAAAGCAGGCAAAATAAAAGGAACTAGATCATTCACAGGTGAATTTTACATAATCAAAACAAATTTACTCGATAAAGTTATAGACCAAACTTTGGCCGAGCTTAAAAAAGAAAAAAATGTATGCCTTTCAAAAATTGTAAAAGCTACATCTCTTACCCCTACATTAATTAAAATTGCAATAGAATTCCTAAAAGAAGAAGGACAAGTAATGGAAAAGAAAATGGAGCTTTACCAATATATTGAGTGATTGAAAATGAAAATATTGCTGCCAGTACTCTCAGAACATGAAAATGATTCCGCATTTCTGGAAACTGCATTAAAAGGCGCAAAAGAAACAATAATCCTTGTTGTTGTGGACACATCACAGAAAGCTGAATTTGGTTTTGCAACATCGCAAATACAAAAAGCAAGGACCGTAATGGAAGAAATAAAAAACGAACTAGGAAAAAAAAGAAAACGCTCTGAAGAAATCCTAGAATGGGGAGACCCTCAAAGTAAAATACTTAATCTTGCATTACTCAGAAAAGTGGACAAGGTAGTATTAAAAAAACAGGAAAATGAATACTTTGAAGAATTAGTAAAAAAAATCAGGAAAGAAAATATAGAAGTGGAAGTGATTGAATGATTGAATTAACTGATTTTGAAAAAATCGAAAT
>PCWY01000003.1:0-4259 GCA_002762975.1 Candidatus Diapherotrites archaeon CG11_big_fil_rev_8_21_14_0_20_37_9
TCAGTCCAATGACAGCTCCATTCTTGGTAGGGGAAACACGCACAACTATAGTGCAGATTACACCCATAAAAACAGGCTCAACCACAATAAGCTTTAATACATTAAGGGAAGTTGATTCTTCTTCAGGGGATCCGGGCGCATGGTTTGGCGCAACAGGTTCATTGCCAGTTAGAATTGTTGACAGCCCAGTAATTCCAACAGCATGCACTTTGACAGCATCACCAATAACACTTCTTCCTGCAGGAGGCCCAGTAAATTTGACACTTTCTATTCCTGAAACAACTGCAAGTGTAAGCGGAACTATTCATTGTGGAAATGAAACAAAAAACTGTAACATTTTAAACGGCACATGCACAGTTAAATGCAATTATGCTAAAAACAATGGCACAACAAATTTGGTTTATTCAACAAGTGCAGAAATAGCTTCAACCCCAAGTAATATTTCATGTACTGGTCCGGAAATTACAGTGCTTTATTCAGGAATAATAAATAATCCATTCCTTGGTTATGGTAATGGCATTTGTGAAGAAGGCGAATTAGATGATGATTCGCCGTCTTTTGCAAAAGCAGATTGTGGATTTATTCCAGATGATGAAAAAAAAATAGTTATAGAAGTTTTTGATGGAGATTATGTTACAACAACATTGAATCAGGATGCAATAGTAAGATTCAATATACGGGCAAATGTTTACAATGATGGTGCAAGCCCTGGAGAAATGGAATTAAAAATACGGGACAATCGGACAAACCAAATAATTACACAAACAAAAGGAACATGTGCATACATTACTGATTCATTGGCAAAAGCAGGCAGTGACATTATTTATTGCGGAGCAAGTAGTTTCCTGCAACTTGATATTGAACCAGGTGTTTATACGGTAGAAGCTAGTTATTTACTGCAATCTGAAGCAAATAAATACATTGCAAAATACAAGAGATTTGCCGTGTTAAGAAGAGAGGATAGGGTTGAAGTGCCTGAAACAAACTTGATACTTGTAATGCTTATTGCACTTACAGCCCTTGGAATAATAAGAAAAACAAAAAAATAAAACAATAAAAAGACTAGAAAAACTAATAATCTTTTAGATGCACTAATTTTGAAGGTTTTCAGGCATTTTTGAAAGTTTTTAAATACAATTCAAAGTAACTCATTACGGTTACAAAAGGAAAAGATTTATATACTTGTTCTGCTGCAATAAGTATAAGTCCAAAAGTAGGTGGGGGATTATATGAAAAAAATTGCATTAATCATAATCGCATTGCTTTATGTCATGAACACAGCAAGCGCTGACATTTACCTAGGCTACGGAGATTCAGATTTCTGGTTTGAAGTTTACTCAGGAAACTCATACCAAGTAACTGGAATCCCATACACTTACACAGTAGACCATTTCTATTACTTTGATTACCCGTATAGAGTTTACAACCACGGGAATTACTCATACTTTGAATCAGGATGGTATTCATATGAATCCGCATGGAAATTCGCACCAGAGGTAAGGAGTTATTACAATTACTACCCTGCACAGTATTACTATTATGATTACAGCTGGAATTATTACCCTGGCTGGATATCAACTTACGGTCCGGCATATTATGGAAATTATTATTATCCGCCTCAGGCAACTCTTACAGGCCAGGCATGGAATACAGATAAAGGAGCTGATTGTAGCAACTTGCAGATTTCAGTAAGTAATCCAAGTTTGACAGCAGGAAGCACCAAAAGCATGAATGTAAGCGTTTACAATGCATCAAAGAGCTATTTTGATGTTTCGAATGCAACAGTTTATGTTGATTCATTTGATGTTGGAGCAACAAATTTGAAATATAGTAAAACAATCAAAAACAAGAGCTCAAGCAGCATTACTTTTGATCTTAAAGCAGCAAATGGAGCATACAGCGACACAATAAATGCAACAGTAAAAGTTTCAGGAACATTTAGGGATGGCACAAGATGCTCAACCTCAGAAGCACAGGAAAATTTTGAAGTAAGGATTTATGGAAAAACACAGCCAAATACAGGCAATACCGGAAGTATCTTTGTTCCAGTAAAAAGCGATGGAAGTATTTCTTATAAAGTAGCTAAACAAACACAGCAAAGTGGCTGGGTAGAGGTTCCTACAACCAACCAATATGCTGAAAATACAGCATATACCGCACCAGTATATGCAAATGAGGTTCAGCCAAGCTATCAGGACAATTATTTGCCGGAATACAGTTGTACAGGTTTGAGCTTTGAAAGCGAAAGCTTTGCAGTAAATTCAGGAGAAACAAAGACGCAGTACTTTACACTAAGGAATTACGGCAAGGAAGAATTCAGAATTGATAAAATAGAATCAACCGAGTACGTTGATAAAGTCACTATTGAAGCCACAAGGGATTTCACAACAATATACTCAGGCCAGAACGGAGCAGTAAAGGTAAAGGTTCTTGCTTCAGAAACAAGCAAAGACACAACAGGAACTGGCTACATAACAGTTAAGGGACATTATGCTTCAGGAACAAATTGCGAAACAAGCACAAATAACTTCTACATAAGAGTTAATGGTGCTGAAGAACAGGGTTCTTTTGAACTTAGCACACCAAATATGCAGGAAATGAGCTCAGAGAGCGGTTATATTGAGTTTTCTTTTGTTAACCAGCAGAACAGCCAGGTTACAGTAGAAGTTACCTCAAATAAAGTTTTAGTTTCACCAAATAATTTTACATTTAACGCAAAAACTTCAGGAAACAGGGTTTTGGCAATAAACGGCTTTGACGAGGATGAATCTATAGTATACTTTACAATCAGATCAAATGGAAAAGAAATAACACAAAAGTACACAAGCTTGCAGAAACCTGTGCTTTTTGAGGAAGCTGATAAAGGAATAGTTATAGAAAGTTTCACCGAAAGGGTCGAAGGAGAGGGTGTGCTTAAAGCCAGCATAACCCTTCTCAACGACTCAAAAGAAAGCAAAATGGTTTCTCTTGGAATTAGAGGTTTGCCAAAAGAATTCAATGCGGAATCAAGGGACATTGTACTTGCTTCAAATGAAACAAAAGAAATTGAACTTGCATTCAACGCATCAAAATACGGAGTTTATAATGCAATTATAACAGTCAATTCAGGGAATGAGGAACAATCATTGCCAGTAACAGTTGTTGTAAAACAAGTAATTGAAGAAAACGCTGATGCACAAGAACCAGCAAACGATTTTATTTCAACTGGGTTTTTGTTTGTAAGCGAAAACGGATTATTGCTAGGACTTTTGCTCTTAGTAATAGTAGGGTTTGTTTTCTTTGTAAGCAGGCAGTAAATTTAGCAAAAAAATTACTACATAAATAACTATATGCATATATATAACATACAAGTTATACGTATGTATGGGTTATAGCCATAATATAACTAAAAACAAAGCTGGAAAAATATGACTGACAATAAAGTTCTCACTATAGTTATAGGCGGCAACATGGAAGAGGATGAAAAGCAATTGAGAGAAGACACAGACGCAAACCAGCCGCAAAATATATTGTATCTAGAGTCCTATGAACAACTAAATAAGCTTTTGTCACCTGCTAAACTAGATTTACTCAGATTTATTATTCAATTAAGCAACGACGGGCTAGATAAAAGCGTATCTCAAATAGCAAAAGAATTGAATAGAAAACAAGAAGCAATCAGCAGAGACTTACAGCAACTTAAAGGATTAAAGTTAGTGGATATGCGAAGAATAAATAGAATAGTGATTCCTTCTACAGAATACGATTCAATAAACATTCTATGTGGCGAATGCCTAGCATAATTGACAACTACCAAAATGACAATAAGCTAAGCTTCCGCCGACAAAAACCTTTATAAAGGGTTGCTAAGAATGAATAGTAATTAGCTGTACACTGTATTCCAAGTAAATCATCTTGGGATGTAAATGCAGGAAAAAGCTCACTCGAAGTTTTTCGGGGCACGCAATCGAAAGCGCGTTTTGAGTTCTTTTTTTCGCATGCGTAGGAAATTTTTTCCTATGCAAGAGTACCGCTTTTTGTTAGTAAGAGTGGATTAGTTTTGGCAGGCGGTCATAAACCAAGATCAGGAAGTATAGCCTATTACCCAAGGGTAAGGGCAAAGAAGCAGAACGCTTCATTTTCTACTTATCCAGTTATTGATGCTGAAAATGCAAAACCTATCACTTTTTTTGGTTATAAAGCAGGCATGCTTCAGGTTTTTGGAAAAAACGCCAATGAAAAAAGTCCAGGATTTGGACAGGAAACAAGCATTCCAGCAA
>PCWY01000003.1:4313-27776 GCA_002762975.1 Candidatus Diapherotrites archaeon CG11_big_fil_rev_8_21_14_0_20_37_9
TAAGGCATTTAAGAAAAAGGGAAAAAAAGCAAAGGAAAAAGAAGCCAAAGGAAACACTCATTATACCACTTTTGAAGACCTTGAAAAATTGAAAGAGAAGGTGCTTAAAGTTACATTGCTTGCAGAGATGCAACCATCAGCTACAGGAATCGGCAAAAAGAAAGCCGATTTGAGCGAAATCAATTTGCAGGGTTCAATTGAGAATCAGTTTGCGTTTGCAAAAGAAAAAGTAGGCAAGGAAATCAGGGTTGCTGATGTTTTTGAAGCACTTAACTTAATTGATGTTAAGGCAGTTACAAAAGGAAGAGGAATCGAAGGACCTGTAAAAAGGTTCGGGGTTAAGATTCACAGGCCAAAAGCAAAGAAGCACAGAATTGTTGGTTCAATTAGCCCATGGCACCCAGCAACAGTAATGTGGACTGTTGCAAGACCTGGACAAATGGGTTATCATACAAGAACAGAATTCAACAAGAAAATTTTATTTATTGACAATAACAATGCAATTAATCCAAAAAGCGGTTTTTTAAATTACGGTACTGTAAGATCGGACTATGTGATTGTTATAGGTTCACTCCCAGGCCCTGCAAAAAGACTTGTTGCACTAAGACCTGCAATTAGAAGTTATGCTAAAAAAGAAAGATTTACAGATCTCAAATTGCCAATTGCAACTGAAGAGGTGGCACAATGAAAGCAACAGTTCTTTCAATAGAAGGAAAGAAACTTTCTGAAATTGCACTACCAAAGCAGTTTTCGGCAAAAGTTGATGACGTACTCATAAGAAGGGCAGTTCTTGCAATACAGTCAGCTTCGGTTCAGGCAAAGGCACCTTATGTGCTTGCAGGCAGGCAGAATACAGCTGAATACATTGGTGCAAGGCACAAACCACAGATGCATAGGATAATTAACACAGAGCATGCAAGAAAACCAAGGCTCAAAAACAGAAGAGGAATTTTGATGGGTCAGGTCGCAGGCATTCCTGCTGTTGTTGGCGGACCAAAAGCACATCCACCTAAGAAGAATAAAAATTCTGAAGAAAAAATCAACAAAAAAGAAAAAGCAAAGGCAACTGCTTCGGCAATAGCTGCAACAGCAGATAAAGAAATGGTGAAAACAAGAGGACACTCATTCGGAGAAACACTTACATTCCCGCTTATTATCGAATCAAAATTCGAGGATCTTGAAAAAACAAAAGATGTTAAAGCGGTACTTGCAAAAATTGAAGTGCTACAGGATGTTGAAAGGGCAAAAGAAAAAAGACAGATAAGGGCAGGCAAGGGAAAGAAAAGGGGAAGAAAATACAAGAAAAGAAAGAGCCTCTTAATTGTTGCTAATAAAACTGAAAAAATTTTCAAGGGCGCAAGAAATCTTGAAGGTGTTGATATTATCAAAGTAAGCGATTTGAATGCGGATTTATTGGCTCCGGGCGCATTGCCTGGCAGGTTAACAATCTGGACAGAGTCCGCAATAAAAAGTATGGGAAAACAATAGGTGTTATGAATGACAAAAGCTAAAGAAAATGTTGCTAAAAAAGAAGTGAAAAAGCACATTGAAAAAAATGCAAAAGTCGACAAAAAAACAGAGAAAAAATCGGCACCAACAACCCCTAAAAAAACTAAAAAAGTTGAAGCAAAAAAGGAAGCTCCGAAAAAAGCAAAGAGAACAAGGGAAGAAATAGAACAGGAGCTTGAGGATCTTAGTGTAATAAAATATGCAATGATTACTGAAAAAGCGGTCAACATGATTGAAGCTGAAAACAAATTAGTTTTTGTTGTTGATAGGAATGCAACAAAGCCAAAAATCAGGAAAGCTGTTGAAGAACTTTACAAAGTAAAGGTGAAGAGTGTTAACATTATAAGGGATATGAAAGCAAGAAAAAAAGCAATTGTTACAATTTCAAAAGAGTTCAAGGCAGATAATGTTGCCACAAAACTCGGAGTGATTTAAAATGGAATTTAATATTACACTGAAAAGAAATATGTGCTACCGACCTTGCAGAATTGAAGATTCTGCGAGGCATCGCAAAACTGAAAGTTTTGCAATGAGGTGCACACCTCTGGACGCGGAGGTGACCGCGTAATGCCAAAAAGACTTAAAACGCAGAAAAGGGGAAAAGGAACTCCATTGTACCTTGCTGGCAAAAACGGCGCAGCTGTTTCAAAATACATTGATAATGGCGAATCACAGAAAGCAAAAATTTCGGGCGAAGTTGTGGAACTTATTAATGATCCTGCAAGAACTGCAGTGTTGGCAAAAATCAGGTTTGAAAATAAAGAAGAGGAGCATGTAATTGCGGCTGAAGGAATGTTCGTTGGGCAGAGAATTGAATATGGAAAAGAAGCTGCACTTGAAGTTGGAAATGTAAAACCACTTATAGAACTTGTTGAAGGATGCCCAGTATTTAATATTGAAAAAAGCCCAGGCGATGGCGGAAGCCTTGTCAGGACATCAGGCGGATACGCACTTATAATTACAAAAGACAGGAAAGCAGTTTATGTTAAAATGCCTTCAGGCAAAACAATGCAACTTAACCCAAATAACAGGGCTACAATCGGAATTGCTGGAGCTGGAGGCAGAAAAGAAAAGCCTTTTGTGAAAGCAGGAGCAAAATGGATTGCTATGAGAAGGAAGCACAAAAAATACCCGACAGTTAGGGGTATTGCAATGAATGCTCTGAACCATCCATTCGGTGGAGCAAATCATCATCCAGGTAAATCAAAATCAACAAGCAGACACGCTGCACCTGGAAGAAAAGTCGGTGACATTGCATCTAAGAGAACAGGAAGGGTAAAGAAAAACTAAGGGTGAAAATTATGGCTAAGGGAGATTTTACATTCAGAGGAAAAACTGTTGAAGAACTGCAGGGAATAAGTTTAATTGAATTCTCTGCACTTTGCACAGCAAGAGCAAGAAGAAGCATAAAGAGAGGCACAGATGAAAAATTTCTCAAAAAAATACAAAAAGCTCATGACCTGATTAAAGCAGGAAAATACCCAAAGCCTGTAAAAACACATTACAGAGATCATGTTGTTTTGCCATCAATGATAGGCGCAACAGTTGCTGTTTACAATGGAAAAGAATTTGTGAATGTTGTGATTAACGAAAAAATGCTCGGACACTTTTTGGGAGAATTTGTTTTAACCAGGAAAAGACTACAGCATGGAAAGGCAGGAATAGGAGCAACAAGAAGCTCAACTGCAATATCGGCAAGAGGCTAAAAGCATGGTAAAAAAATCATATCAGATTCAGACAGAAGGAAGGCAGAAAAAAAGAGCCATGGCCATGATGAAAAATAAGCCAATTTCCAGAAAATATACTGTTGAAATTATTTCACATATTAAAGGAAAAAGAGTTGACAAATCATTGACATGGCTTGAAAAAATCACAAAAATGGAAGAATTCCTTCCATTGAGAAAATATATTAAAAAAATCGGCCACAGAAAAGGAGACTCAAAAGCAAATACAAAAGTCGGAAGATACCCAATTAGAACAGTTAAGGCAATTATGGAATTGCTTGAATCAGTAAAAGCAAATGCAGATTACAAGGGGCTTGATTCTGAAAACCTTTTGATAACACATATGTTTGCATCAGAAGGATTTACAAGAGCAAGTTACCAGTCACAGGGAAGGATAGCAGGAAAGAGAAGAGCAAATAAATCCACCCACGTTGAAATTATTGTTGAGGAGGCAAGGTAATGATAGAAAAGATTTTCATCAGACAGGGACTCAAGAAACTTGAGCTTGACGATTACCTGGCCAAGGAACTTGACAGAGCAGGATTCACAAAATCAGAAATAATGAAGACTCCGCTTGTCACAAGAATAGTTGTTAATGTTACAAGACCGGGACTTGCAATTGGAAAAAGCGGCAGCAATATTGCACAGCTTACAAGAACAATAGAAGAAAGATTCGGAATTGATAACCCACAACTCGAGATAAAAGAAATTGAAAACGCAGCACTTGATTCACAGGCAGTTGCAAATAAAATCAAGGCACTTATTGAAAAAGGATTCTCATGGAGAAGCGTGATATTCAAAATTGTTACAGAAATCAAGGCAACAGGCGCACCTGGACTTGAAATACTTTTGAGCGGAAAGCTCGCAGGAAAAGGCGGAAGAAAGAGAAAACAGAGAATAGCTTACGGTTATATGAAGAAAGTCGGTGAACAGGCAAAACTTGTTGACAGAGGAGCTGCATCAGCTTATCCAAAAGTTGGTGCAATCGGAATAAAGGTTAGTATTGTACACCCAGACACAGTTTTCCCGGATAAGGTTGATATTAAGGAAGCAATTAAGAAAGTTGAAAAACTGAGAGAAGAAGCTGAGGCAAAAGAAAATCCAGTTGAAACTCCAAAAGAAACTTCAGCAGAAACAAAAGAAGAAGTGAAAGAAACAACTGAAAAAACCGAGGCAAAGGAAAAGGCTTCACCAAAAAAAGAAACAAAAGAAAAAGAAGCAGTAAAAAAAACTGAAAAGAAAGAAAAGCCAAAGGAAGAGAAAGCAAAAAAAGAAGTTGCTCCTGAAGCAAAGGAAAAAAAGGCTGAAGTGAAAGAGGAAAAACCAAGGGAGAAAAAGGCAGAGGTAAAAAAAGAACCTGAAGCAAAGGAAGCTGAAAAAAAAGAAGTTAAAGATGAAGAAAAAAAGGATAATGCGAAGGACAGTCCAATTGAGTCCAAACGAAAATTGGACGCGGAACCGCCGATCGTTCCGCAAGAGCAGAATCCCCACGGGGCAAGCGGCGAGTGATTTTTATGGGTAGAAAAAAACTTGTTACATTGAGGGATAATAGCATTGAGGAACTCGAAGAAAAACTCGTGGGGCTCAAATCTGAGCTCTCAAAGGAAAAGGCACTCATAGCATCAGGAACAAGAGCAGAGAAGCCTTCAAAAATCAGGAACACGAGAAGGCAGATAGCAAGGTTGCTTACAATTATCAAAGAGAAACAAACAGGAGTGAAGAGTTAAGGATGGTTGAAATAGACAAGGTAACGGGACTGCCAAAGGACCTCCTGGATTTTGGGAACATTTCAAAAGAATCCCAGAAAATCAGGATACGGGAAATGAGCAAAAGGTTCGGCAAGGTTGTTACAATAGTAAGTGGTTTTGAGGAGGAAAAGGAAGCAAAGGAACTTGGAAAGGAAATGAAAAGGAAACTTGCTTGCGGAGGAACAGTGAAGGCAAAGGAAATAGTGTTGCAGGGAAAACATTCACAGAAAGCAAAAGATATTCTTCTCCACAATGGGTACAAGGAGGAATTGATTGATGCTTAAGGGCGAACAGTACTGCATTACACCTGAAAACCTTGCAGTTCATGAGATGATCGGCCTCAAAGTCGAAGTTAAAAGCAATGATAAAAATAAAAATGGAATGAATGGAAAAATCGTGGATGAGAGCATGAATACAATGACAATAGAAAGCAAAGGTATGGAAAAGGTCATTCCAAAAAAAGAAGTTACATTTACATTTACCCTTGGCAATGAGAAAGTTGGTATTGAGGGGAAAAAAATAATTTACAGGCCGGAGCAAAGGACAAAGGCACTCTGGGGGAAAAGCATATGAGCGGAGAAAAAGAAAACTACAGCGTAAGAGGAGCACTCCTCACAGGCACGGTTGTAAGCGCAAGGGCACCGAAGACAGTTACAATTGAAAGAATAATCACAAGGTACATACCGAAATACGAGAGGTACAAAAAAATAAAATCAAGAGTAAGGGCACATAACCCTGAAAACATAAACGCAAAAGAAGGCGACGTCGTAAAAATTGGCGAAACAAGAAAAATTAGCAAAACAAAAAGTTTTATTGTAGTAGAGATTGTGAAAAAAGGTGAACAATAAATGAAGGCAATAAACGCATCAATAACAAGGGGCCTAACGCACGGTAGCATTTGTACTTGTGCAGATAACTCAGGCGCAAAAGAAGTGAAACTTATAACAGTATACAAGTACAAGGGAAGAAAGAGAAAATACGCAAGCGCAGGAATAGCTGACCTTATTGGTGTTGTTGTTAAAAAAGGAAAACCTGAAATAAGAAAAAAGGTTGAAAAAGCAGTTATAATTAGGGTCAGGAAAGAATACAAGAGACCTGACGGAACAAGAATAAAGTTCGAGGACAATGCAGTTGTTCTTGTTGATGAAAAAGGGCTCCCGAAAGGATCAGAGGTAAAGGGAGTTGTTGCAAAAGAAGTAGGCGAGAGATTCGGAAAAATAGCCGGGATAAGCGCAGGTGTTGTTTAATGGAATCAACAAGCTCAAAACCAAAAAAACAGAGAAAAAGCCACTATACAAAGGCATTGCACAAAGTGCAAGCACAGTTCGGAGGTCATCTCAGCAGGGAGCTCAGGAAACAGACAGGAAAAAGAAGCCTTACAATAAGGAAAGGAGATACAGTAAAAGTAATGAGAGGCGGCAAGGATTTTGTTGGAAAAAGCGGGAAAGTTACTGCAGTAAGAAGAGCAAAATTGCAGGTGCTTGTTGAAGGCATTATAAGGAAAAGAACGGATGGTACAGAAAGGCAGATTCCTTTCAGACCAAGCAATCTTATGATTACAGCAATTGAAGAAAAGGATTCCAGGAGACTGGAAAAAAACATAACAACGAAGGTGAAAAAAGATGGCAAATAAAGGTGAAACAAAAACCCAGAAGAGCCTTTCAGCTCCTACAATTAGGCATCTGAAAAGGAAAACGAAAGTGTTCACTTTCAAAAGCAGACCAGGGCCTCACAGCAAAGAAACATCAGTGCCATTAGGATTTGCAGTAAGAGATTTGCTTGAAGTTTCAAACAACCTTAAGGAAACAAAAAAAATACTTACTGAAGGAAGCGTAAAAGTAAACGGAACAATAAGAAAAGACAGGAGATTCCCTGTTGGATTGTTCGATGTTGTTGAAATAACTCCTGTGAAAAAGAAATACAGGGTTTTACTTGACAAAAAAGGAAGAATTATACTTACAGAAATTGACTTCAAAGGAGAAACATACAAAGTTTCAAAAATAGTCAATAAAAAAACTGGAAAGAACAGCAAAATAAAAATAACTACAAATGATGGATTCACATTTGAACTTGGAAAAGAAAAAGCAACAATCGGAGACAGTGTGAAAATTGTATTCCCTGAAATAAAAATGGGTGCAGTTTACCACATGGACAAAGATGGAGTTGCATTTATTACTGGTGGAACACATGTAGGGGAAATAACAACAGTTGAAGGCATTACTGAAGGGACATTGCAGAGAAAAAAACTTGTTTCATTAAGCAACAAGGACAGCAAGTTCCAGACTGTAACAAACAACGTTTATGTTATAGGTAAAGGAAAAGCAGAGATAGAGGCACTGCAGAAGTGATTTTTATGACAAACCCAATGAAAGAAATCAGAATTGAAAAAGTGACGGTTAATATAGGTGTCGGACAAACAGGGGAAGAGCTTAACAAAGCAAAAACAACCCTTGAAAATGTCACAAACGCAAAACCTACACTTACAAAAGCAAAAATAAAACAGCCTGAATGGGGTATAAGAGAAGGCCTTACAATTGGCACAAAAGTAACCCTAAGAGGAGCAAAAGCAAATGCTTTCCTAAAAAATGCTTTCATTGCAAAAGACAATAAATTAAAGAAAAAAAACTTTGACAAAACAGGAAACTTCGGTTTTGGAATAAAAGAACACATTGATTTACCAAATGTAAAATACGATCCTAAACTTGGAATTAGAGGAATGGATGTTCTTGTTACACTTGAAAGACCCGGTTACAGGATAAAAAGAAGGAAAATTGCAAAAAGAAAAATTTTCCACACCCACCTAATACAGCCAGATGACGCAGTAGAATTTGTGAAACAAAAGTTCGGGGTTGAAATATTATGAGCGAACAAAAAGTAAAAAAAGACTGGAAAGTGCAGCCCAAAATATGCCGCAGATGCGGAAGCCACAAGGGAGTTATTTCCAAATACGGATTAAATATTTGTAGGAGATGCTTTAAAGAGAACGCTGAGAAAATTGGCTTCGTGAAGTATAGTTAGGAGTTGATGGTATGAGTAGAAATGACCCGATTGCAGACGCGATGGTAAACATCAAAAATAATGAGAATGCAGCAAAAAAAGAATGCATAATCAGACCAGGCTCCAAGCTGATGAAAGAGATACTCAAGATAATGCACGACAAAGGATACATTGGCAATTATGAATTTGTGAACGACAACAGAGAAGGCTTTTTCAAAATCGAGCTTCTTGGAAAAATAAATGACTGTAAGGCAATAAAGCCAAGGTACGCAGTAAAGAGAAGCGAGTTTGAAAAATTCGAGAAAAAGTATTTGCCAGCATATGATGTTGGAACAATCATAGTGAGCACTCCGAAAGGAGTTGTTTCACACAGAGAAGCAAAGGAGAAAGCAACCGGCGGAAGATTACTAGCTTACGTTTACTAAAGGTGTAAAAAAAATGGAAAAAATACTCATAGACAACGTTGAAATTCCTGAAGGAGTTCATGCAGATGTGAAAGGCACACACGTGAAAATCAACGGTAGCGGAAAAGAAAATACAAGGAATTTCATTAGCAAATTCATCAAAATTACACTTAATGACAAGTACTTTGAAGTATGGTCAAACAGCGAAAAAAGAAACGCAAAAGCAGAGGGCTATGCAATCGGATCACATTTGAAAAATATGATAAGAGGCCTTAACGCAGATTTCGTTTACAAAATGGAAATAGTTTACAGCCACTTTCCAATGACTGTTGCAGTCAAAGGAAAAATAGTGGAAATAAACAACCTTGCAGGAGCAAAACACCCAAGGAAAGCAAAAATATCAGGTAGAACAAAAGTTGAAATTAAAGGAAAGGACGTTGTTGTAAGCGGACCTAATATTGAAGAAGTAGGACAGACTGCTGCAAATATTGAGCAAGCAACAAAAATCAGGGGAAAAGATATCAGGGTTTACCAGGATGGAGTTTACATTACGGAGAAACCCGCAAAAGCATAAGGTGATTTTTATGGCAGAAAAAAAAGAAAAGAAAGAAGTGAAAGGAAAACAGGAAACAAAATCAAATGCTGTGCCAAAAAAAGAGGCAAAAGAACACATTGCAAAGAAACCTGAAAAAGAAGCACCAAAGAAAGTTGAAGCTCCTGAAAAAAAGGAATCAAAAAAAGAAACTGCCAAAGGTAAAGAAGAACCTGCAAAAAAGGAAAAAGTGAAAAAAGAAAAGAAGAGCAGGAAAGTTGTTGTTAAAAAAGAAAAAATTATTGAAAAAAATCAGGCTGAAATCCTGAAAAAAATAAATACCCCAACATTCAGGGGACAATTCGGAAAAAGAACAATAAGGAAAAAAAGCAAGGCAAAATGGGATAAATGGAGATTCCCAAGAGGCATTGATATTAAACATGAAATATGTGATGGTTTTAGACCAAAGGGCGGTTACAGAACAGCAAAGGCAGTTCGAGATATACACCCAAGCGGTTTCAAGGAACATAAGGTAAGCAGACTCGCTGACCTGGAAACCGTGCCAAAAAATTACGCAATCAGAATTGATGCTGGAATAGGCAAAAGAAAAAAACTTGAGATTGTTGATAAGGCAATTAGCAAAAAAATTAAGGTTTTGAACCCATAGGTGAATTACGATGAAGGATACAAAAGCAAGGATAATTGCATCGGAGTTGTTGAAAGCAGGAAAGACTGTAATCTGGATTAGCCCGGAAGGAAATGAAAAAATACAGGGCGCAATGACAAAAGAGGATGTAAGGGCACTTATTAAGGAAGGGGTAATAAAGAAAAGAAAAAGAAACCTGCAAAGCAAAGGCAGGGCAAGAGTGTTAAAAGAAAAGAAAGCCAAGGGAAGAAAAAAAGGAAAAGGAAAAAAACAGGGAAAGAAATCTGCAAGAGCAGGAAAAAAAGAAACATGGATGAAAAATGTGAGAGCACAAAGAAGGACTCTGAAAGAACTCAAAGAATCCGGTGTAACCATGAGCAAATCACCAAGAAAAATTTACGAAATGATAAAAGGCGGATACTTCAAAGGAAAGAAGCACATCCAAGCAATGGTTGAGGTTGATAAGAAATGAGTGACGGACCGACATTCAAGGTAAGATTCAGGAGAAGAAGGCAGGAAAAAACAAACTATGTCAAAAGACTAGCATTGCTGAAATCCAAAAAGCCAAGGCTTGTTGTAAGGAAAACAAACAACTCAACAATCAGCGAAATTGTAGAATATAAGCCAAGCGGTGATATTACAAAAGCATTCTTTGCAAGCAGAAGCCTGAAAAAACTCGGGTGGAAAGGACATACTGCAAATACTCCTGCGGCATATCTAACTGGTTATGCATGCGGAAAAATCGCAGTCAAAGCAGGTATCACAGAAGCAGTTCTTGATATAGGCCTTGTGTCCCCTATACATGGAAGCAGAGTTTTTGCTTCGCTTAAAGGAGCAATTGATGCAGGGTTAGTTATTCCTGCAGATGCAAAAAGTTTCCCAAATGATGACAGAATAAATGGAAAACACATTAATGAACAGACAATTAACAATTTTGAAGAAGTCAAAAAGGCAATTGACAAATCAGTTGGTGAATAAATATGGAAAACAGACGTAAAAGAGACAAGGACAGGAATTCGAAAAGAGAACTCGCAAAAGAGGAAATGAAGAAAAAAGCAATAGAAGACTGGGTTCCTTCAACCGAACTTGGAAAAAAAGTAAAGAACGGTGAATTCGCAAACCTTGATGAAGTATTTTCAAAAGGTTATAAAATAATGGAGCCTGAAATTGTTGATTTTTTAATCCCGGATATAAAGGACAAAATGGTTGACTTCAAAAAAACCACTAGAGTAACAAGACAAGGAAGAAACTTTTCATTTAGGGCAGCAGTGCTTGTCGGTGATGGAAAATCCTACATTGGTCTTGCAACAGCAAAGGATAAAGAAAGGTTTCCTGCAATTGCAAAAGCAACAAGAAACGCAAAACTTTGTATGAAAAAAGTGCTTAAGGGAAGCGGAAGCTGGGAAGACAGGACAACTGAAAAGCATTCAATACCTTACGCAGTAACTGGAAAATGCGGTTCTGTGAAAATTAACTTATTGCCTGCACCAAGAGGAACAGGTCTTGTTGTCGGAGAAAACATCAAAGAGGTATTCAGATTTGCCGGCGTGAAAGACGTCTGGGGAAAAAGCTTCGGCAGAACATCCTCAACACTTGAATTCGTTACTGCAGCAGTTGATGCACTTGCGGCAACAAACAGGGTTAAACTTTCAGATGATATAGCAAGAAAAATGGAGGCAACCAAATGATTGCAGCAATAAGAATCAGAGGAACGGTTAACGTCAGACATGATATTACCGAAACAATGGACAAACTCAGGCTGCAAAAACCTAACCATCTTGCACTTATAAGAGAAGAAAAAAATTTGAGAAAAATGGTTGAAAAAGCAAAAGATTACATTACATTTGGAGAAATAAACGAAGAAATCCTTGCAGCACTCCTTGAAAAAAGAGGATATGTTGAGGGTGGAAAAAAAGTTACAGCTGAATACCTGAAAGAACACAAAACAGATTTCAGCAAACTTGCAAAAGATCTTATTGCAGAAAAAACAGCACTCAAAACAATAGGCATTATACCTGTTTTTAGATTGCACCCTCCAAGAAAAGGTCACAAAAGAGGCGGAATAAAAAAAGCATTTACTGTAGGCGGAGCTCTTGGATACAGAGCAGCAGAAATAAATTCTTTGATTAAAAGCATGATGTAGGTGTTTGTATGGTTGTAAGACAAAGAAGAAAAAAGAACAAACTCAGAGGACACAGGTACCACGGAGGCGGCGACACAAAGAATAGAAGAGGCGCTGGTTCAAGGGGCGGTGTCGGAAGGGCGGGAAGCCACAAGCACAAGTTCTCAAAATATTATGCTGATTTCGGCACAAAAAGAAAACTTAAAGTCCAGGAAAAAGCAATTGCATTCAACCTCGGGTATATCTCAGATCACATGGATGACTGGGTAACCGCAGGAAAGGCAAAAAGCGAAAACGGATTTATTGTGCTTAATGGCACAGAACTCGGATTTGGAAAAATCCTTGGAACAGGAAACATTAAAGGCAGGATAAAAGTTGAAAATGTTGCTCTAACAAAAAAAGCGGCAGAAAAAATACTTGCCGCAGGTGGAGAAATTCCCGGAGAAGAAGCATTCGAGGCAGTTGAAACAGAAACGGAGGAAGTTTCTGAATGAGTGTCCTTGAAGCACTAAAGCCTATTTACGGCATACTTCCGGAAGTTAAAGCACCGGAAGAAAAGCAACCGCTTAAAACAAGAATAATCTGGACAGCGGTAGTACTCCTAATATTTTTCATAATGGGAAATATACAGGTTATCGGATTAGATGCAGGAACTGCTGGAAGGCTTGCACAGCTTGAAGTTATTCTTGCATCACAAATCGGAACCTTGATAACAGTAGGTATCGGACCAATAGTGCTTGCATCAATTATTCTGCAATTGCTTATAGGTGCAGGACTCATAAAACTTGATCTTTCAAATCCTGCTGAAAAAGCACAATTTTCAGGAACACAAAAACTTTTTGCAATTATCCTCAGTTTTTTTGAAGCAGGAGTTTACTCGGTAACAGGATTGCTTACACCGGCACCCGGAATGCTTCCATTAGTTATTCTGCAGGTTGCAATTGGATCAGTTCTTCTTCTTTACTTGGATGAAGTTGTATCCAAATGGGGTATTGGTTCAGGAATAGGTTTATTCATTGCAGGAGGAGTTTCAGGACAAATATTCTGGAGAATATTTAATCCGCTTGATCTTGCAGGAAACTTCATGATTTCAGAAGGAAGCGGACTTGCATTCGCATTTTTCAGAGAAATTGGAACAAACATACTTAATGCATTTATTGTAAACATGTTGCCAATAGTATTCACACTCATAATTTTCGCAGGAGTTGTTTATGCTGAAGGAATACACGTAAATATACCAATTACAATGGGCAGAAGAGGCACAGGCGGAAGATACCCGGTGAAATTCCTTTATGTTTCAAACATGCCTGTAATACTTGCGGTTGCACTTTTTGCGAATATTAGTATTTGGGCAAGCCTAGTGAAAAACGTTCCAATTTTGGGCGGAATAATGAATGCAATTGCAACAATTGTAATCCCGCCATACAATCTTATTCCTAATTTGCTTCTTGAAGGTATTTCTCCGACTCTTTTGGATCAAATTGTACAAAGTATAACAACTCTGCAATTCATAGGGCTTGGAGGAAACATTATACACGCAATAATATATCTTGTGCTATTAACAGTTTCCTGTGTTATTTTCGGCAGACTCTGGATAGAAATAGGCGGACAAGGACCTGATAAGGTTGCTGAACAATTGCAGGGCGCGGGAATGTACATACCTGGATTTAGAAGAGATCCAAGAGTAATAAAACAGGTACTTGAAAGGTATATCCCCACAATAACAATTCTGGGATCAGCGTTTGTTGGAATGCTTGCTGCAATATCTGATCTTACAGGAGCAGTAGGCGGAGGAATAGGAATACTTCTTACAGTGGGTATTGTTTACAGGATTTATGAAGAACTTGCAAAACAGCAGCTTATGGATATGCATCCTATGTTAGGGAGGATTCTTGGCTAGTTGATGCTTATAAACTATTCGGTGGGAAATTATTTCCTAGAACCCGATTTTTAGAGGTTGTTTTTATGATAGTAAACCCAATGATTGACATTCTCGCGATTTCCGCAATACTCTCAATAGGGAGCACTGTACTTAGGTCAAAGTTTATTGATCAGGGAAAGATGAAAGAGCAGCAGAAAGAAATCAAGGAAAAACAGGCAAAAATGAAAGACCTTATTGGAAAGCAAGATCAGAAATCCAAAAACGAACTTGAGGCACTTGAAAAAGAAGTTCTTGAAGCAATGAATACAATGCTTTCAAGCAGTACAAAAGTAATGATGTTCTCAATGGTACTTTTCCTTCCGGCATTTTTCCTAATGGGGCTTTTCTACGAAAAAGCAATAATTGATCTTCCAATTGCATTGCCATGGTTCAACAGCGCTTGGAACATTTGGGATTTAGGCACATACGCAAACTTTGGCATTCAGATTTACCAGCAGACTAACTGGTTCGGATGGTACTTTGCATCATATTTGCTTACAACAATAGTAATCACAATAGGTCAGAAAGTTTACAAAACAATAAATGGCGGAATGTAATATGGTTGACAGAGGAACAAGAGTAAAGAAAAAAACATTTAAGAAAACCCCAAGCGGAAAAAATGTAAAACATTATAGCAGGTTCAAAAGGACAGCCGCAACCTGTGCTATTGAGGGAGTTAAACTTTCAGGAACAGGAAATCAGATAAAAAGCGCATCAAGAAAAAAAGCAAAAACAACAAGAAGGCCATCAGTCAAATTTGGCGGAGTACTTTCATCAAAAGCAAGGAAGGAAGTTTGGGAAAATTATGCACTTGTAAAAAGCGGGAAAAAGGAACTTGCACAAGTAACTGAAAAAGTGAAAAGGTATGTTGCACCACAAATAGAGAAGGTGAATAAATGAAGCTTGATAAAGGAACGGTTTGTATTAAAACAGCAGGAAAAGAAGCAGGAGAAAAAGCAGTTGTGCTCGAAAGACCTGATGAAACATTTGCCGTAATAATCGGACCAAGAATCAAGAAAAGAAAATGTAACATTTCCCATTTAATACCAACAGGGGAAACAATAGAAGTTACAAAAAACATTACACAAAAGGATTTAGCTGAAAAATTGAAGTGATTGTATGGCAGAAGAAAATAAAAAACACAGAGCACCTGTAAAACAGGAAGAAGAAGCAAAGCCGGGTCAGAGACTTATTGTTAGGGTTGCAAATGTTGACCTTGATGGAAGAAAAAACATTCCGAGGGCACTTTTGAAAATCAAGGGAGTAGGAATCAGAACTGCAAAAAATATTGCAATTACATTTGAAAAAAATACAGGCCTTCCATTCGACATGAATATTGGAACGCTTGATGAAACACAAAGCAAAAAGCTTGAAGAAATTGTGGTTAACCCCGGAAAACAAGGCATACCAAAATGGAGCCTTAACAGGAGAAATGATTTTAACACAGGCGAAACAACACACGTGGTCACAGGAGATCTTGACTTTGCAAAAAGGAAGGACATCCAAAGGCTTGGTGAACTCAAATCATATAAGGGATTGAGACACGCATGGCACTTGCCAGTAAGGGGACAGAAAACAAAATCAACCCACAGAAACAAAGGAAAGACTGTGGGCGTCACAAAGAAGGACGTAAAAAAATAAATGAGGTAGATTATTATGGGTGACCCGGCAAAAAGAAGAAAAAAATACCAGACTCCAAGAAAGAAATGGGATAAAACACTGCTCGAAACAGAAAAAGCACTTGTTACCCTATACGGGCTGAAAAACAAGAAAGAACTTAGGACTGTCGGAACCTGGATAAAGAACAAAAGGCACATTGCAAGAAAATTGCTTGCGCTTCCAATTGAACTCAGAAGGCAGAGGGAAAGTGAACTTCTTGGCGGACTCAAAAAATACGGTCTTGTATCAGAAAAAGCAACAGTTGATGATGTGCTCGGCCTTAAGGTTGAAGAAGCACTTGAAAAAAGGCTTCAGACAACCGTATTTAGAAAAGGCCTTGCAAATACAATTAATCAGGCAAGGCAGTTTGTTGTCCACGGACACATAGCAATTAACAAAAATAAAGTTGATGCACCCGGTTATATGGTTTTGGTTGATGAAGCATCAAGCATAAGCTGGTACAAGAAACCAATCAAAACTGAACAGGATTCACCGAAAAACCTGAAAAAGGCGTTTGAGGAATCTGCAGGTGTACAGGAAGCAAAAGAAAACCCTGAAGTTGGAACAGCAGAAACTGAGGAAAAAACGGAGGCTGAGGCATAATGGTAAAAACAGGAATAATAAGCATTTATGCATCACATAACAACACCATTATTCTGCTTACTGATATAACAGGGGCTGAAACAATTGCAAAATGCTCCGGCGGAATGGTTGTAAAGAGCCAGCACAAAGAAGGTTCTCCTTACGCTGCAATGAAAGTTGCAGAAATAGTTGCGGAAAAAGTAAAGGAAAAAGGAATCGATGAAGTAATTATCAAGGTTCGCGGTCAGGGCGGAATAAAGCCAAAGTCACCTGGACAGGGAGCAGAAGCTGCAATAATTTCACTTACAAGAAACAATGTGAGAATAAAACTTATTGAAAATGTCACACCGACACCACATGACGGTTGCAGAAGAAAGAAAAGGCACAGGAGTAAGAGGGATTAAAATGGATGTTAAGGTTCTTGAAGAAAACGAAACCACAGTAAAACTGATACTAAAAAATACAACCCACGCGATGGTTAATGCAGTAAGAAGAAGCATTATGTCAGGAATACCTGTAGCCGCAATTGAAGATGTTCATATTTACGAAAGCACAGGAGTAATGTTTGATGAAATGCTCGCAGCAAGACTCGGACTAACTCCATTGAAAATGGATACAAAAGGATACAAACTTGGCGACAAAGTAAAACTTGTTCTTGAGAAAGAAGGACCATGCACTGTTTACAGCAAGGACATAAAAAGCACCGACCCGAAAATAGAGGTTGCCAAACCAAATATTATTATTACAAAACTCGGTGAAAACCAGAAACTCAAAATCGAAATGGATGCAGTTGTCGGAACAGGAAAACAGCACAGCAAATGGCAACCTGCACTTGCATCTTACATTGAAATGCCTACAATAAAAGGAGAAAAGGGAAAATCGTACAAGGCGGATGTTATAGAAACAATCCTTGATGAAAGCCAAAGGGATCTTCCAGTAAGCAAAGGGCAAATAATAGAATATGACCCTACAACATTCGTTTTTACGGTTGAAAGCCACGGCAATCTGACTCCAAAAGAGCTTTTTGCACAGGCAATCGAAAGTATTAAGGTAAAGTCTGAGGACTTTAGGAAGGAGTTAAAGAATTTAAGTTAATCGCAACTAAAGGCATTAGAGCAGGGGTACCCAAGTGGTCAAAGGGGCAGGACTTAAGAAACTCAACCTTTTTTTCGAAAGCTTGGATTTGAGTTATCCTGTGTGCTTAGTGCCTTCGGGGGTTCGAATCCTCCCTCCTGCAATTAAAAAATTAAGAGTGGATATGAAATGAAAAGAACCGGACCAACAAAACAAGAAACAAGAGAAATCATAGTCGGACTTGAAAAAACAGGCAAAAGCACAAGTAAACAAATCTGGAAAGATCTTGCTGAAAAACTCAATAGAGCTACAAGGCAGAGAAGCAAAGTGAATGTATTCCAACTTAACAAATTAGCAAAGAAAAACAAAGGAAAAATCCTTGTAGTTCCTGGAAAAGTTCTTGGAACAGGTTCAATTGATGAAGTAATAGAGGTTGCATGTTTAAGTTGTTCAGATTCAGCAAGGGAAAAAATAGAGTCAATGGAAGGAAAAGTAATTGAACTCAGCTCACTTGTGAATTCAAAAACAGAAGCAAAAAAAATGGTGATTATACAATGACTGTGATTGATGCAAATAATGCAATTGTCGGAAGACTTGCGGCTAAAATTGCTCCAAGACTTATGAAAAGAGAAAAAATAGAAATAATTAATGCAGACAAAGCAGTGTTTACAGGAAGAAAAGAACAGATATTTGCAAAGTATGTGCAGAGAACAAGCATAACTGCTAAAGGAAATCCTGAAAAAGGACCAAAATTCTCAAGAATGCCTGATCAGATATTCAAAAGAGCAGTAAGGGGAATGCTTACATGGAAAAGTGCACCAGGAAAGGCAGCTTATAAAAATCTCAGAGTTCATATTGGTGTTCCAGAAGAACTTGCAACAGCAAAAGCTGAAATTGTTAAGGAAGCTGAAAATAATAGCCTGAAAAAAGTTTTGACAGTTGGAGAACTTAGTAAAAGTTTAGGTGCGAAGTGGTAGACATGACAGATAAGAAAAAAAGAAAAGGAATTTTTGCAAAAGCAAAAAAGAAAAGAGCAGTTGCAAGAGCAGTTGTTACTAAAGGAACAGGGAAAGTAAGGATTAACGGCAGCGCAATTGAAACAATGCCACAAGAATACCTAAGGGATCTTGTCAGAGAACCACTCATCCTTGCAGGACCTATTGCAGAAGAAGTCAATATTGATGTGACAGTTAAAGGCGGTGGATTTATGGGTCAAACCATAAGCGCTAGGTCAGCAATTGCAAAGTCATTGCTTGAATACAAAAAGGATGATAAATTAAGGAAGAAATTCCTTGCTTATGATAGGATATTACTTGTTGATGATCCAAGAAGAGTAGAACCTAAGAAACAACTTGGACCGAAAGCAAGAAAGAAGAAACAATCGAGTAAGAGGTGAATGGAAGATGATTATACCTGTAAGATGCTTCAGTTGCGGAACCGTGATTGCGGACAAATACGAGGAGTACGTTGAAAGAGTGAAAAAAGGGGAAGCCCCTGAAAAAGTCATGAACGACCTCGGCATCAAAAGATACTGTTGCAGAAGAATGGTCTTCTCCCATGTTGACTTTATAGAAGAGTTAATGAAATACAAAACGTGAATGCCATGACTGTGAAAAAAGAAGAAATAAAAGAAATAACTGAAACTGCTGAAAAGAAAGAAATGGAGGCAGAAAAAAAAATAGTTGAAAAAAAGGCTGTTGAAACAAAAGAAAAAGAGCCTAAAAAAACAGAAGACATTCAACTCGTTAAAGAAGAGCCTAAAAAAGAAAGAAAAGAAAAAAGCCCTTCAGACGATGATACCGGCGGAAAACAGACTTTGCTTGTTGAAACTGAAAAATATCTTAATACAGGAGCACACATCGGCACAAAATTCAAATCAGGAGACATGAAAAAATATATTTACAAAGTAAGAAAAGACGGACTCAATGTACTTGATGTTCAGACACTTGATGACAGACTCAAAATGGCTGCAAAGTTCATTGCACAAATCCCAAAAGAAAAAGTGGTTGTTGTTTCAAGAAAAGTTTACGGGCAGACACCAGCTGCAGTTTTCTCCGATATAATCGGTGCAAAAATCCTTACAGGCCGCTTTGTACCTGGAACATTTACAAATCCACAAGGAAGCAGATTTGTAGAACCAGGAGTTGTTTTAGTTACAGAACCTGAATCAGATACACAAGCAATTGATGAGGCAACAAGAGTAAGAGTACCTGTTGTTGCACTTGTATCCACAAACAACAGCCTCAAGAACATTGATATTGCAGTTCCAATAAACAACAAAGGCAGAAAAAGTCTCGCGCTTGGATTCTGGATTCTTGCAAAAGAAATACTAAAGGAAAGGGGAGAAATAAAAACCGATTCAGAGCTCTCCAAAACACCTGAAGATTTTGAGTACAAAATGAAAGAAGGCGACGAGGAAAAAAGCGGGGAAAAGAAAAGCCGCTGGGATAGAAAAAAACCTGCATTTGTCAGAAGAAAAAGGTTCTAAACCCAATACACCCAAGGATTCTTCCCACCCAAAAAGAAAAAAAAGAAAAAGGGGAAAAAGAGAAGCCTAATGCAGCTTAACCCCACACCAATCAAAATTAAGGTACTTAAGCCAAATAATTTGATTGAATTGCATGAAAAAGCATATTTTTAGGCTCAATTGAGCACAATAAAGGGGTTTTTTGATAACTTAAAACCCGCATAGTAATTTGGTAACTGTAAACAGTAAATTTATATAGTTGCTATTGCATAATATATTATCGCATTAGCCATAGAGTGAAGGGGTTAAATTTGACAGAACATAGCGTGAATTCATTACTTGAAAAACTTGGTCTTACAGAATACGAAGCAAAGACGCTTTCAGTATTATTTACATTAAAAGAAGCTGAAGCCCCGGAAATATCAAGAAAAGCGCAAGTACCAAAAACAAGGGTTTATGATGTACTTGACAGACTTACTAAAAAGAATCTTGTAATTGAAATTCACGGAAGGCCAAAAAAATACATGGTAATTGACCCTGAAAAAGTTTTTGGAACACTAATTAATGAAAAAAAATCAGAATTGCAAATACTCGAAGAAGAAGCTAATTCTCTAAAAGAAACAATAACCGCAGAACACGGAAACGGCAAATATGAAAAAGTAATGAAAGTAAAGGACAAAAGCGATTTCATGAAAATTCTTGGACAAGAAATTGATACTGCAGAAAAATCAGTAATAGCATTCACAGGAATAGGAAAAGAGCACACTTTACTCAAAGAACCAATGAGAAATGCAAAACAAAGAGATGTGGAAATTAAACTTATCAGCAAAATAGTTGACGCGAATGAAAAAGTCGTGAAAGAGTATTCAAAAGCAGGGGTTAATTTCAGGGACTTTGACCATGCAATGAACGCATTTGTAATTGACAATAAAAAAGTAATTCTTGCACTAAGCGATTTTGCGGATGAGAAACCAGAGTATCACTTCACAATCTGGCCAAACAACCCTGACATGGCAAATGCGATAACCAAATACTTTGACCACTCATGGTCACAGGGAAAAGAAATATAATTGAGAAAAAATTAAATGTGATTTTATATGCCTGAGCGAAGACCAACACAACCAAAAAAAGCACAAATAATTGAGATTTCAAAACCAAAAATATCAAGAAAAGAAAGGATTCAGGCATTTCTTAACAAAATAAGAAACAAGCTTAAAGGACAAAAAGCAGAAGTAATTGATTTGAAAAAACCATTAAGGGAAGATGGCAGAGTGCCTAAAAGAAAAGAAGCATGAAATATAAAATAAATTTGCTAAAAGAGGATAATATGAATTTTAAAATACACAAAATTATTCTTGCAACGATTTTCTTTTTTGTCCTCATTCAAACAGCATTTGCAGCTCAAGTAACTATTGAAGAATTTTCTGATTTTCAGGGGCCATTTAGTGGAAGATTTTACTCACAAACTTTACCGCTCATTGAGAACGAATATGGGAATAATGTTGAACTTGAATACAAACATTTTGTACTTCAGTTTCATCAATATGCCCAAAAGGCAGCAGAAGCATCCGAATGTGCAAGAGACCAAGGCAAATTCAGGGAATACCACAACATTTTGTTTGAAAACCAAAATGCTTTGAACAGCGAAGATCTCCAAGAATACGCGATTAAACTTGACCTCAACAAGGAAGAGTTCAATGAATGCCTTTTAAGCGGAGAAAAAGAAGACAGAGTTGCTTCCGATTTTGAAGAGGGCCAGGAAAGAGGAGTAAGCGGAACACCGACTTTTTTTATCAACAGTAAAAAAATAGTTGGAGACCAACCATTTTCAGTTTTTAAAGAAATTATCGATCAAGAACTAGGCATTTCAGAACCACCTGAAAACGAACCAAGGGATATGCAAAGAGAACCGATTATTGGAACAAAAAATTACGATGTTTTAATTACAACATATTTTGGGTTTCAGGATCCTTTTTCAGCAAGATTTTACAACAACGCATTTGGACAAATAAGCGCTGAATTTGACGAAGTTTCTTTTGCGTTCACAAATTTTCCACTTAGTTCTATGCACAATAATGCTACAAATTCAGCTATTGCAGGAGAATGTGCACAAAGCCAAGGAAAATTCAAAAAATATGCAGCTATACTTTTTTCAAACACTAATAATTTAGACGAAAGTTCCTTGGAGGATTATGCAGAAAAAGCTGAGCTTAATATGAGTGATTTCAGAAGTTGCATGAACAAGCAAACATTCTTGCCTGAAGTGCTTGATGATACTGAAAAAGCAAAAAATTCAAATATAACAGGGACTCCTACATTTTTTATCAAAGGCCCTTATGGCATGGAAAAGATTGTTGGTGCACAGCAATATGAAACTTTTAAAAAAGCAATTATAAAAGTCCTTGGCAGAGACAATGAAACTGAAGAAGATCCTGAACCGGTTGAATACTGCGGAGATGGAGTGTGCAGCCAGAATGAGAGTGAAAAAACCTGCCAAATAGATTGTGGAATAGAGGACATTAAAATCTGCAAACAAGGAGAAACCGTAAAATACACCTGTATTGACGGAACTGAAACCCAATGGTGCACATGCCTAAATAACGAATGGAAATGTATTGAAGAACCTCAAAATAATTGTCAGACACAGGAAGAAAATGAACCTGAACCAGTATGCAGTGGATGCATTGAAAATGACATTTGTTACCCTCAAGGATCAAGAGTACAGCTGAATAAGGAAAATGTGTATTGTGATTTTAATCAAAAATTTTTTAACCAAAAAGAAACCGGAACATCATGCCAGAACAATTTTGAATGTTTCAGCAACAGCTGCAATAATGGAACTTGTGTTGATATTGCCGGAGAAATTAAAGAAACAAAAGGTATTGTTCAGCAAATTCTGGATTGGTTATCTGGGCTTTTTGGATAAACCCTAAACAATTTTAATTATTAAACTTTTCAACCATTACTAATTCTTATGAATATTGAAGAAGACGCATATAGGTACGCAGTAAAGAATGCTTTTGAACATAAAGGACAGGCACAAATAGGTGCGCTGATTGGAAAACTGAAAGCATTGCATTCTGATAAAGATGTTTCGGAAATAATGCCGATTGTTACAGAAACAGTAAAGAAAGTCAATTCAATGAGTGCTGCTGAAATCGAAGAAGCGTTTAAGGATTTTGAAGGAGGCTATGAATTAAAGCCAAAGCAGGGCAGAGAGGGTCTTGCTCCATTGGATTGGGCTGAAAAAGGCGGAAAAGTTGTTACAAGGTTTGCGCCAAACCCTAACGGACCGGCACATTTGGGGCACGCTAGGGCATTTTATTTGAGTTATGCTTATGCAAAAATGTATAATGGCAAATTTATTCTAAGGTTTGAGGACACTGATCCGAAAGTGAAAAAGCCTATTGAAAATGCAGAAGCGCTTTTTTTATCAGATTTGGGCTGGTTTGGAATAAAACCGGATGAAATTTATTTTGCTTCAGACAGGATGGAAATTTACTATGAGTATATGAGGAAGCTTATTGAATTGGACAAAGCCTATGTTTGCTTTTGTGAATCTGAGAAATGGAGAAGTCTTACACAAGAAAAGAAAGCATGCCCTCATAGGAACATTTCTAAAGAAAAGCAGCTTGCGGAATTTGAAAAAATGATTTCAAACGAAACAAAGGAAGGCGAGGCTGTCCTTAGAATCAAAACTGATTTAGATAATCCTGATCCGTCTATAAGGGATTGGTGGGTTGCAAGAATAGTTGATTCGCCAAAGCATCCGCGGATAAAAAAAGAATATCATGTGTGGCCAAGTTACATGTTCCAAAGCGCGGTTGATGATTATTTAATGGGAGTAACTTTTATTTTAAGAGGGCAAGAGCATTCCCAGAATCAAACAAAGCAGGAATATTTGTGCAAATATTTCGGTTGGGGTTACCCACACGCAGTTCATTTTGGACGCATGTCGGCAGAAGGAATGATTTTAAGTACATCAAAAATCAGGGCTGGAATTGAATCAGGAGAATATTCAGGATGGGACGATATCAGGATTGGAACAATTCAGGCAATAAGACGCAGAGGATTTGAT
>PCWY01000069.1 GCA_002762975.1 Candidatus Diapherotrites archaeon CG11_big_fil_rev_8_21_14_0_20_37_9
ACAACACGCCACACTCCAGCTTAAAATATCGTACACCCAATCAAGTATTCAGGGACAAACAAAAAAATGGACTCATAAGCGCTGTCACGTAACACCTAATCTATTAAGCTCAGTTAATTGGTTTGAGCTCAGTTAATTGGTTTTTGGACTTTTTAACAAGAATCAATTAATTCAGATTACTTTATTATGTAGTATATTTTTTGTTTTTTTTGGGGGGGTTCCGGGATTGCTTTAAAAACCTTCTCTAATCCTAATTATTAGGTATTTTTACCCTTTTTAGGCGATTTTATATGGAAATTCCAAAGGAACAGAAGCTTTACTGTAAAAAGTGCAATGCGCACACTTTGCATAAGCTTAAGCAGTTCAAACCTGGTAAAGCACGCGCAATGGCCTGGGGTACAAGGGAAAACGAGCGTAAACATAAATCAGGTTATGGTGGAAAAGCGGAGTTCACGGCTACTGTTAAAAAGCAGACAAAAGAACCCACTTTTGTTATTGAATGCACTGTCTGCGGAAGAAAAAGTTACAAGAACATCCAGAAAAGAATGAAGAAAGCAGAATTAGTTGCTAAATCCTAAGCAACCCCCCCCATCTAATTAACAATTCTTTTAAATTCTTTTTATTGTTAATTCTTTAATGACTACTAAAAATACCATTCTGCTTATTGTAAAACAGACTCCTGGAATTGATTATAATTCCCTTCTCAATAAATTCTCATCATCCTATTCAAACATTAATTCTGCACGCGCTGCCCTTTCCCGTTCGCTTAAGGATCTTACAACTTTCGGTTTTTTAGGGCGAAAAGGCAACAGGTATTTTTTGCTCGATAAAGGCGAATCAGAAATTTTTTCCGAACTGAAAAACAAACTTGTAATCGGCCTGAATGATTCATTGATTCAGAAAAACCCCGTGAATGATGTTGATAATATTGTGCAAAGGTTGCAGATAATCATTGAGCGAAGTAGGCAGGACAAATCGCTTTTAAAAACATCAAAAACATCTATTGGTTTTTCAATTTCTGATTTGGATGATGTGAATGAAACCCTCTCAAAAAAAATCAAGCATTTAAATTATATTTCAAAAGTTTTCGGTGACCAAATAGAATCTCTTAAAGAGCTTGATTTCAACGATTCGTTTTCGCTTGCATTTTCATCAACATCATCAAAATTTATTGCAAGTATTTTTGCGGGCACGGGTGATGAGGAATTTCCTGTTGAAACCCAAAGTGCTTTCTTTCAAAAAGTTTTTTCAGGAGAACTTGGTTTAAAATCAAAATCAAATTCTTTTTCGGTTCCAAAGGAATCGCTTGAACTTTTTGCCGCATCAATTTCAAAAAACAGTATTTCTGCGGGTAATTATATTGTAACTCTTTTTTCGTCCGTTTTCAAGGCTCAGTTTTTTGGTTCAAGAGTAATTGTTTCAGGCCCTTACTCTGCCCTATCCAAATGGAAAAAACAATTGATTTAATTGCCTGATTTTTTCCCACTGTTTGATTATCTAATTATGTCTGCAGTGCCTGCCCCGACATTTGCGAAAAGGCCTATAAATATTATAAGGTTGAATGCCCAAGCGAGTGTAGTAACCTCATAACCTATAACTCCAAATATATAAAGCATTATTGCTGCAGTGCTGTAGGAAATAACAAGCATTGAAACAAGTCTTGCAGGAACAAGATTAATTATTTTCTTTTCCTTTTCTTTTCTGTAAGCTGTGAAGTAAATAAGAAGTACATCAAACAATAAGGTTACTCCGATTATGGTTAGTGTTCTTGCAGGGTCAAGTTCTTTTGCCAATCTCCATACTTCCTCAGTTACTGCAAGTGGGCTTGAAAGAATTATTGCTCCGACAATTTGTTGTGCAATGTCATTTGCATTAAATTCGCTTGGCAGCATTCTGTCAGAAACTTTTTTCAAAATGGATTTTTGTCTTCTTGAAATTTCTTCAATATTTTCCTTGATTTCATCAACATCTTTTCCCGTATCCTCTAATCCCTCTTTGATGTCATCAACATCTTCCTTGATTTCATCAACGTCCCTTCCTGTATCTTCAATTTCTTCTCTTATATCATCAGCATCAAATCGGGTTTCGTCAACATCTCTGCCAGTATAATTATCCTCTTCTTCGGATATTGCGCGGGCAATTTCATCAGTTTTTTCAGGCTTTTCTTTAACCAGTATTGGTTTCTGGGTTTTCTTTTTTGCCCTTGATTTTCTTTTTTTTCCCGGCATTTGCTCACCAATTCAGTAAAAATAACGATAATTGTTATTATTTAATGTTTTGCGTTAAAATGTTATTGGTTAGTTACCCTTAAAAGGGAGTTTTTCGATGATAAATGCAGTAGTTTTTGATTTCAACGGAGTCTTTGCAGAATCCCCGGAAAAGGCTCTTATGGAAAAACTCTGCGCTTTGAAAGGCATTGATCCTTGGATTGCATGGTCAAATTATTATGTAAAACTATGGAATTTTGAAAAAGGCAGAATAGAACCTATTGCTTTCTGGAAAACAGTTTTTCCTGATCTTACTGATTTGGAATTTTCCACTATTGTTGTGGAGTTTTATGAAAAGCCCTTGAAGCGCGATGAGGAAGTTTTTTTTGTTGCTGAAAAACTAGCTGAAAAAATGCCGGTTTATTGTATTTCAAATTCAAATTTCCTCCAAGGTAAAGCATATCGAAAAAAGAATCTCTATAAAGGTTTCAAAGAGTTTGTGCTTTCTCACGAAATAGGAAAAATGAAACCCTTCTTAGGAATATTCAAATACTTCCTGGAAAAAACAGGGCTCAAAGCAAATAAGTGTTTATTCATTGATGATTCTAGGATGAACATTATTGCCGCAAAGCTCCTTGGATTCAAAACAATTCGCTTCAAAGATGCGGAGCAGTTGAAAGAGCGCCTTAAAAAATTCGATATTTTCTGATTTTGCTTTTTTTTAAATTGCCTTATATTCTTTAGTAGTACACAGAGAGATGGATTTCGGTTTCCTGTTGTTATTTTAAGGGTTTTTTGGCTGTTTATTTTTTTTAATGTTGAATAAGGTTTTTGAAACTGAGTATTTTTCAAGATTGTATGAGACTCTTTCAGAGAAAGAGAAGCAGTGGATTAAGAAGATGATTGAACAATTGAAAGAAAGTTCTAAGGTTGGAAAGCCGTTGAGGTTTGATTGGTTCAGGGAAAAGAAGTTTGAGGGAAACAGATTATTTTATCTGCTTTATCCTGAGTTGCATAAGGCGCTTTTGGTTGCTTATGGGGAAAAGAAGAACCAGCAAAAAATTATCGGTGAAATAGTTCGGAATAAAGATGAATACAAAAAATTGGTTGAAGAGCTTTAATGCCGGGCCGGCTTTACTCTTCCCGCCTTCAAGTCCTCAAAACTGGCTTTTAACTGAACCAAAACATCATCAGCAAGTTCTGCTTTTTTCTTCAATGAAGCATACTCTGCTTTTGGAATTGTTATTGTTTCGCCCATAATAATATACCTGCAAAAGAAGAATAAAAAGTAATCGTTTTGATTACTTTCAATTTAAAAGAACGCGGAGAGATGGATTTCGGTTTTTGAAATCGGGCAAACAAGTTTGCACGGCCTCGTTCCCATGCAGGGGACAAGGAAGTAAAAAATAAGGTTAACTTTGAATATACACAGGTCACAATATTTAATGTTATAGGTTGGCAACAGCTATATTCTTTAATTGTCTTGCCTTTGCCGCTTAGCAACCTTTAAAAACTTCGGTGATGTATATTATTTCATGTACCAGAAAACCGTTGAAAGGACTTCCAATAAAAGGGATTTGGTTAGGATTAGGAAGGTTTTTGAGGAAGCCAGAAGTGACCCTGAATTCAGGTCATTTATCAGGGAATTCATTAAGGCACATACTGGTTCAAAGTAATTTTTCAAATTCTTTCAAAGAGTGAAAAACGGGTTTTCGTAACCCGTTTGCGGAATTGACTTTTTCGTATGCTTTCATGGCGTTTGAAGAAATCATTGAGTGGTTGTCTTCTGAAACTATTATGTCAAGGCTTCTGAGGCTGGCGAACGCCACTATGAGAAAATCGTTCTCCAGTTTTTTCTTTGAGATTCCTCCTTTGTATTCTCTTAGGTATTCTTCCGTGAGCGCCTCAACAAGCCTTGTGGTTTTCAAGCCATGCTTTTTGACCATTGCGTCATAAATCACGAGTATTTTTCCCCTGAAGCTTTTCTTCTCGTGTTTCAGGTTTTTTGGTATCTCTCTAAGCTCTTTCCTGATGACATCCAAACCATAAACCGTGACCTTGTCTGAGTTGATTACTTTCTCAGCTAGCTCCTGCTTATCAAGTTCCAGAATCAAACCGTAAATATTCGTGTCGAACAAAACCCTCAATGAATTTTTCATAAGAAGACTAAAGCGGACAGGAATTTAAAAAATGGTTACTGGACTTGAGCCGAACTACCAAAGTCAGTGGACAAGATATATGCCAAAACACCTTTTTCTTTTCAGTGAAAAGAAACCTTGTACCTGTAGGGTACGAAGCCTCGTGAAATCTTTGATTTCACAAGGAAGCTGTACCAAAAAGAAAAACACTAATTTTTTTGTAAATTTATAACCCGTTGCTTTGCAATGGGTTGGACGTCTGCTCTACTCCTGTGAGCAGACGGGACGCAGAGGGTGGGATTCGAACCCACGTTCCCTTACGGGAACCGGTTTTCGAGACCGGCGCCTTGAACCTAGCTCAGCCACCTCTGCAAAGTGAAAGTAATTTGGCTTTCTTGCCGGAATGATTGAATCCCACTACATTTAAATACCTTTCAAGGTCGTCTTTTTTTGATATATTTAGAATGTAATTGGTATTCCAATTTTTTTGTTTTCTGTGGTATTCGTAAATTCTGGATGACTCAATGTCAAATTGCAGTAGAAGTGATTTGACTTCTTCAATTCCTTTTTTGTTTACTGATTGAATCTGAATTATTTTGTTTATTGTTGCTTCACAATCAAAAAATGCTCTTAGCCACTCTTTTTTCATTTTATCTGTTTTGAGGTTATCTAAATGGATTTTCCAATTTAATGTGCCATAAGTACAGTATTTCATTAAATCAAAATAAGCCACTTTATGGCGAGCACGTAAAACAAACATGTTTTTATATTGGCTTTTCTTAATTTGCAGATTTTTATTATAAATTTCCAAAAATGCTTCCTGAAAACATTTTGCCATTTCCAAATCATCTGGGTAAAAAGCTACATTATATCCATTCGATTTCTGATTTTCCTCTTTGCTTATAAACACTGATCCATCTCCTGCAAGATATCCCCAAAGTCTTGCTTTTAACTCTAGTTGAAATGGTTTATTTTTGGTTTTTAATTGTTCTTTTACAGTACATTGTTTTTTCTTCCACCTTAACTTAGGCCACCAATCTGATTCTAAATATTTTATTTTATTTCTAAAGTACTCTTGTTTATTGGGGACAATAACTTGTAAAAGTTCATAAAATGTTTCTTCGGAAAATGTCCAGGTTCCGTTTCTTATTTGTTTTAAACTCCACCTAGTTGTTGTTTTAAGTTTTTTTGAAAAAGCTGTCCAACTTTGGAAATCTTTATCTTTTTGAATTATATCAAAAAATTCATTCAAATAGGGTTTCTCAAGTTTTACTCTCATTAATCTATTATTTTTTCCTGATTAAAAACTCTTGTTAGACCTCATTGCCAGTGCAAATTGTCGTAATGTCATTAGTTTATAAAAAAAGAAAAAGAAAGTAAAGGCTCGACCTTTACTTCTGCATTGCTGAGTATATTATTCCGCCGATTGCTGCGAGCACGAATCCAAATACTGCTGCAAATGGTATTGCTATAACCGATGCCACAAGAGTGATTCCTATGCCTACTGCTCCAGCTCCAACGCCCATAGCGTCGCCGGAAAGTCCTGCTGCTTCAGCTCCTATGGAAATTCCTATAATTGCGAATATCAAGCTAATTATTCCTGATATTATGCCATAGGTTATTCCTGCAATTCCGCCGGATACAGCTGCGCTAGCCATTTCAGCTTTAGCTCCTTTGGCAAATCCTTTTGCTCCAAAGAATCCTACTGCTACTAAAACAACCAATCCAATAATCCCTAGGACAGCACTCACGCCTAAGCTGAGTATGCCTCCTACAAAAGGAACAAATGTCGGCAATAATGATAATACGCCTACAATTAATCCCCAGACTACTGCAATGGTTGCTGCTTTTTTCCATGTTGCTGAAAACATTGCTTTAAAATCCATTAATTACACCTCCTTTTCATGTATAGTTTTAGCAAATAACAATTCTTTTACATTTAAATGTTTCGTCATCTGCCTTTTGGTTCTTTTGCCAACAACGAATTTTTTTTGGTGTTTATTCCACAATTGACTAAAAAACGCAATGTTTTATACAAAAAGTTTTTATACTAGGTTTCAATTTAGGCTTGAAGGAGGTGTTATCCTTATGGCATCAAAAGAACAATGGGGAAGCTATGCTTTCCTTATCGGAGCAGCAATTGCAATTATTGCAGGTCTGCTTTCCGGAGCCGGCCAGACAGGAGCATTAGGAGGAACAGAAGTATGGATTCCACTGGTATTAGTTATACTAGGTGTAATAGTAGGAATCATGAATATCAAGGACAAGGAAGTTGACAAGTTCTTGATAGCCTCAATTGCTTTATTGGTTCTTGCTGGAACCGCAGGAGGCCTTCAGGTAGTCCCGACATTAGGGGATTATTTTGTAGGAATCGTTCAGAATATAGCAATATTCGTTGCCCCAGCAGCTTTGATAGTGGCTTTAAAGTCAATAAAGAATCTTGCTGCGGAACAGGCTATGTAAATGCACTTTTTTCTTTTCTTTCCAAGAAAAGAAAAAACCTGCACTAAAAAGAAAAAAAAATCTGGGATTCCTTCCGGGAATCCCTTACTTCATTTTTTCTATTAATTTAAAGGCAATTTCCCTTGCCTTTTCTTTTTCCTTGGTTTCCTTTACAATAATTTTCCCGCTTTTGAAGAGGGAAACATTTTTTCCGAGAATTTTAAGCATAATAAGATAAGGGCTGTCAAGTTCTATGAATACCTCATTTTCTTTTAATTTCTGTGCAACTTTATCCATGTTGAGTTTGTAATCATTTTTTGGAATAAATTCATACGCTGTTCTTGAATTGCATGGTTTTCCGACAAAGCTATCTAGCTCTATTTTCATGGATTTATACAAATTTTAACTACTATTAAACCCTTTCTTTACCTGAACAATAGAATTATTTAGCTGAAAGCCATCTTTTTATTGGTTAAAATGGCTGAATTGTCAATTGATGCTTTAGAAGCAAACTTTGATAGCTGGGTAGCTCTTGTAATAAATAAAAAAGATGATTATCCAAATCCTGAATTTGATATTCTAAAGGATCTTGCCAATGCCAAAGGTTTGTCAGGGGTTTATCTTACTGTAAACAAACCATATTCTTCGCTTAAAAAAAATTTTGTGAAAGGAAAAATAAACTTCGATAATCTTTATTTTGTCGATCTTGTTTCAAGAAGAGTTCTGAAAGGCAAAGAGGACAAGCTTGCTGACTGCACTTTCATTGATTCTCCTTCAAGTTTAACTACCGCGGCAATTGCCTTTGTGCAGGCAATTAAAATGCCGCAATCAAAATCCAAGGAAAAAAAAGTTTTCATAATGGCGGATTCTCTAAATACTTTTATGATTTATAATAAGGCGAATGTTGTAAAAAGATTCTTTCATTTTCTAATTTTAAAATCAAGGGAATTAGGGTGCAAATGTATTCTACTTTCTGCCGATCTTTCAGATGCTTCGGAAATAAACGGGCTTGTAGCGAATTTTTCTGATAAAGTAATAACTTCCGGTGGTTCAGTTGCCTGATTATTCAATTGTTTTTATTCTGACTTCAGCAATTTCGCTTTTTGCCCAGGTTGTACTGGTTTTTAGTTTAGTGAAAATAGAAGAAGAGGAACTGAAATCAATTTTCAGGTTTTTTTTCTTTGCCCTTTTAATTTTCGCAGTAGGCCAGATTGCGCTTTTAGTTTCTATTGCTCAAACAGGTTTTGATTATGCATTGTTTATAAGTGTAAATTCATTTTTCAGTTTTATTCTTGCAATAGCCGTGCTTGCAGTACTGAAAGAAGCCGAAGTTTTCTCCAAAAAAGTTTCCACTGGTGAGATTAATGAGCCTTGATTTGAACGTGTTTTCAGTTTTCAGTGTTGCCTCTGTTATTCTTGTGGGCCTTGCCTCAATTTACGGTGCAAAAATAGTGAAGCGCCTTTACAATGATGAATTCTCTGCGGCAATGCGCTGGATGCTTATAATTGTTGAAGCGCTTTTTATTGCCCAATTGATTACTTTCCTTTCAATTTATTTTTCTGTGAATGAAAAAGTCATTTCGCTTCTTTCAATGCTTTTATTGATTTTTATTTCCTTGCTGTTCTTTTTTGCGACTTACAAAATAGTGCATTTTGTCGAACTTTATGTTTTCCATGGTAAGAAACTTCCTGAAAAAAAAATAATACTGCTTTCAAAAAAACGATTGAAATAGTTTTCAATTCATTGTTTTACTATTTATTCTCTAAATTCAACTTCATCAATTAGGCCATCGCCATTCAGGTCAAGTCCTTCTACGACGCGTGCGTACATTTCTTTATTGCGAATGTTTGGTTTGATTGCCTCTTCAGTATATTTTGCAAGTGCAATGATTCCCGCAATTGTACCTGTGTTTCTTTTTCCTGCAACAATAAGAATGGTTCTATTTTTGAAATACGGGTGTTTGATTTTTTCAACAACTCCAATGGAATCCTCAAAATATTCTTTTTTTGTTGCTTCTGAGGTTATTGTCCAATTTCCGCCGTTAGGGATAAATTTTATTGGCAAATGTTCATTTACTTGGTGTGCAAGTTTGTTTGTCACAGGGCCTCCAAGTATTATCAGGTTGCTATTTTCTTTTTTCAGGTCAGCTACCATTGTATCAAGATAAACAAGAGGCAGTTCAAATCCTTGTGTGTTTGATGCGATAAATGCCGAAAGTTCAGCCGCAAGATGTCCGTCTCTTGCCCTTGCCTTGAAAGGTCCGTGCGGGTCAGGGCTTCCTACAACAATTTTTCCTTCAAAGATACCATTTCTTGTAAACTCGCTTAAAAAAGATTCTGCTTTTCCGCCTTCTCTTTTATTTAACATCTTATTTTTTCCTGCACGTACTGTTTCTTCCGGAACAAGTGAAAATGAATCAAATGAAGCCTTGTAATATTTTGCAACAGCACCCTGTACCTCTTCAGTTTTATCTATTTTTATCAAAGCGTGATTTTTCAGTTGTTTTATATAATAGTAAACTTTTTGTTCGCTTAATCCGAGTTCCTTTGCAAGCTCTGCAGGATACCCTGGATTTGCCGCGAGTTTGGAATAAATTTTCCAGCAATCATTGTTAAGCAAAGGTTTCAGTTTATTGCTCTCAAGAACAACTTTTGTTGGTATTTCAATTTCTTTTCCATCCTTTTCAATAACAATCTTATCCACAAAACCACCATTACTTTTTTAATACTAGCATGACTTTTTATATAATATTAGTTTGTTATTTGTTTTTAAATGTTTTCTCTTTCATTTCTTGAATGTGTGGCATAATTGGGTGCATTTCCACTTCAAATAATTCTCCTGAAATAGTTCTAAATGGCCTTAAATTACTTGAATACAGGGGCTATGATTCCTGGGGCATTGCTTCAATTTCTGAAGGCACTATAAATCTATCTAAAAAAGTTGGCCGTATAGGCGATGAAAAAAGCACTGAAAAACATGCAAATATTTCAATTGGTCATACAAGATGGGCAACTCATGGTAATGTAACTGAAGAAAATGCCCATCCTCATTTGAGCAATGATGGCAAAATAGCGGTTGTTCATAATGGCATTGTTGAAAATTATCAACCCCTAAAAAAAATGCTTCTTTCAAAGGGCTTTTCTTTTCGCTCAAAAACTGACACTGAAATAATTCCAAATATTATTCAATTGTTCATGCAGGAAGGAAACGATTTTCCAACAGCATTCAGAAAAACTCTTCTTGAAATTGAAGGTAGTTATGCAATAGTTGCAATTCATGCGGCTTCTTCAGATATTTTGGGCGCAAGAAAAGGAAGTCCTCTTGTAATTGGCATTTCTAATGAAAAGAAATTTTTTGCAAGTGATGTCCCTGCTTTTTTGGAGCACACAAAAAAAGTGATTTATTTGGAAGACGATGAAATGGCAATCCTTTCAAATGAAACTTATTCGGTTTTCGAAGTTGCTTCTCATCCAAAAAAAATGCAGAAAAAAACTGATATTATTGCATGGGATACAGAGCAGGCAAAAAAAGGTGAATTTGAACACTTCATGTTAAAGGAAATAAGCGAACAATCAGAAACAGTGAAAAAAGCAATTCAGCAACCTATTGGAATAATTGAAAAAGCAACAAAAATGATTCTTAATGCAAAAGAAGTTTTTTTTGTTGGCTGCGGAACAAGTTACCATGCCTGCGTTTCAAGTTCCTACGTTTTTTCACACATTGCAAAAATGCACGTAAACGTTGTGCTTGCATCCGAATTCAGGAACTATGAAAACTTTCTTACAAAAGACACGCTTGTTGTTGCAGTAAGTCAATCAGGAGAAACAGCAGACCTCATTGATGCGGTTAAAACAGCAAAAAAATCCAGTTCAAAAGTTCTTTCAATAGTAAATGTAATGGGTTCAACTCTTATGCGCATGTCCGATGAATCAATTCTCATGAACGCCGGCCCTGAAATATGTGTGCTTTCCACAAAAAGCTACACCTCACAGCTTGCCATTCTTTTGTTACTTGCGTATTCAACTGCTGGAAAAACCGAGGAGGGAAAAAATCTAATAGAATCAGCAAATTCACACATACCAGAATTAATAAAATCAAATCTTTCAACTCTTAAAGTTCTTGCAAAAAAACTCCATGCTTCAAAAGACATTTTCCTTATCGGCAGGGATCTTGCTTATCCTTCCGCACTTGAATCTGCGCTTAAAATAAAAGAAGTCAGTTATATCCACGCGGAGGCATTCGCTGGCGGTGAACTCAAACATGGTACAATTGCTTTAATAGAGGAAAATGTTCCTGTAATAGTTTTTGTGACAAAAAAAACAAGGCCTCTTATCTTAAGCAATGCAATTGAAACAAAAAGCAGAGGCGCATTCATAATAGGAATCGATTCCGAAGAAAATGAGCTTTATGATTTTTTTATTAATGTTCCTGAAACAGGCAACGCGGATCCTATTTTAATGGTCATTCCTATACAAATACTTGCATATTACCTTGCGCTTGAAAAAAATCTTGATCCAGATAAACCAAGGAACCTCGCAAAAAGTGTTACTGTAAAATGATTTTTATGGACAAAGAAAAAAAATTATTCGGAACGGACGGTATAAGGGGAAAAGCAAATGAATATCCAATGACTCCTGAAATGGCTCTTCGTGTAGGTAAAGCAATTGCAAAAATTTTCCGCAATAACGGGAAACACAGCATTGTAATAGGCAAAGATACAAGAATTTCTGGTTATATGCTTGAAACTGCCCTTACCGCGGGAATAGTTTCAATGGGTGTTGATGTCCTACTTGTTGGCCCGATGCCGACACCAGCAATTGCAAGGCTCACAACTTCCCTAAGCGCCGATGCAGGAATAGTTCTTAGCGCATCTCATAATCATTCAGAAGATAACGGAATAAAAATTTTTGATTCGCAGGGTTATAAATTAAGTGACGAGCTTGAACACAAAATCGAGGCAATGGTTCTTTCAAATGAAGAAATACAAAACCATGGAAATGTAATGGGCAAGGCTTTCAGAGTTGAGGAGGCAAAAGGCCGTTACATTGAATTCGCAAAATCAACAGTAAAGAACATTTCCCTTAAAGGCATTAAAGTTGTCCTTGATTGTGCCAATGGAGCCGCTTATAGTGTTGCGCCGAAAATATTTTCTGAATTGGGTTGTGAAGTAATAACCCTTTTTGATAAACCTGATGGATACAACATTAATTCAGATTGCGGTGCGCTTTTTCCCGAAAAAATGAGCAAAGCAGTTATTGAAAACAAGGCTGCTGTAGGTATAGCTCTTGATGGAGATGCGGACCGTGCAATTGTTTGTAATGAACTGGGGGAAATAGTTCACGGTGATGCAATCATCGCGCTTGCCGCAGTTGAGCTCAAAAAAAGAAACAAGCTCACAAAAAATACTGCCGTTGTAACTGTGATGAGCAACTTAGGTCTTCATAAATTCATGGAAAAAAACGGCATTAAAACAGTTTCCGCCAAAGTTGGCGACCGTTATGTAATAGAGGAAATGCGCGCCAATGACTACAATTTTGGCGGAGAACAATCAGGGCACATAGTTTTTGGAGATTACACAACAACAGGCGATGGAATAATATCCGGGTTGCAGTTGCTGAGGCTCATGAAAGCCACAGGAAAAAAATTATCCGAGCTTGTTTCAAATTTTGATTTTTTCCCGCAAACACTGATTAATATAAAAGTCAAAGAAAAAATCCCGATTGAACAAATTTCAGGGATTTCAAAAAAAATAAAAAAAATTGAAAAAGAAATGGCTTCTAATGGAAGAGTTCTTGTAAGGTACAGCGGTACCGAAAACCTGTGCAGGGTAATGGTTGAATTCAAAGATAAGAAAAAAACAAACGCTTATGCGGAAGAAATTGCAGGCATAATAAAGGAGGCAATAGGAGATGAATAAAATAATTGAAAAGGCAAACTCCCTGATTGAAAAGAATGAGCCTTTTGAATACTGGATTCTTCTCAAAGAGTCATCCGAACAAATAATGCTTATTGAAGAAAATATTGATGGTGAAATTGAAGATTTTGTTGCCGTTCAGGGAATTTTTTCTCTTGGAAAAAATTCTGTTGTTAAAAACGGTACAAGAATTGAAGGCAATGTTTTTATCGGAAAAAACTGCACCATAGGACCAAACGCCTTTTTGCGCAATGGAACAATTATTGCAGATAACTGCCATATTGGTACATCTGAGGTAAAGAATTCAATAATACTTTCCGGATCAAAGGTGCCTCACTTTTCCTATGTTGGTGATTCGGTTATAGGCAGAAACTGCAACCTCGGCGCTGGCACAAAAATCGCAAACCTCAGGCATGATAATGCAAATGTAAAAGTGTTCCTTAGCGGAAAAACAATTGATTCAGGCACAAGGAAATTAGGGGCGCTTCTTTTTGATAATGTGAAAACAGGGGTCAATAGTGCCATCAATTGTGGTTGCATTCTTCCAAAAGGTTCGTTGGTTATGCCGTGCGAATTCAGGCAGAAATAACCTTTCCGTTTACGGCATCAATAAGCACAATTCTTTCCTTTGCGTCTTCGCTTAGCACAATTTTCCACACTGGTTTGTAAATCTGCTCGATTTTCTTCACAATAATCCCCCTCCAGAGTTTTTTGAGTGCTTCAGCAGCATCCTCTTTTGAGAAAGTTTCCTTTTCAACATTAAGTGCCTGAGCCCTCACAAAAGGAAGCATTGAAAGTGACCCCAATAATTCGTGCCTTTCGCTTGGCGGCAAATCAATTTTTTCCTTCAAAAAGTAAGCTGTCCTGTCATGTTTTGAATCAACAATTTTTCCAAGCAATCCTTTCTCAATCAGTTTGTTCACAAGCCTTAATGCCTTTCCCTCATCAATGCCTGCCTGAACAATTATTTCATCAAGCACCATTTCCTTCCTCTGCAATGCCTTCAGGATTAATGCTTCCTCTTCACTTGCGCCAAGGAAATGCTCAAGGCCTTTCGATTCAATGAAATCGCCGTTTTTGAAGTGAATAAGTTCACAGGTTAGGGAATTCACATAGCATTCCCTTGAAATGAATTCCTTGCCGCGGCTCATTGCATCAAATTTTATTCTCCAAATTGGCATGTACTTAACTTGAATTGATTCAATTCTTTCCGAGCTTCCAAGCAAACCGAATAATTTCTTTTTTCTGACCCTGTTGACTACTCTGCGCGCATATTCCTCATTCACCCTTGCAGGCAAAGCAGTAAGCTCGGTTGCACTCTGTTCACCCTCATAAGTTTCTTCATCGGCTTCCTCTTCTCCTTCACTCTCTTCCCCGGATTCCCCGCCCGCTTCAGTTTCTTCCCCTGCTTCCTCTTCTTCTCCCTGCTCTCCACTTTCTCCGTTCTCTTCCCCTTCTTCCTTTTCATCTTCAGTAAGTTCCTCTGTCGCCATTTCGGCATTATAATCAGGTGACGCAACCTTATCCTTTACAACCACAAGACCGCGTGCCTTCAACCCGGCAAGAACAACAGAAACATCTGCCTCAGAATTATATTTATTGTTAAGCGAACCGATTGCCATTTCAATTCTTTCAAGATCCATAAATCCATCTGCTTTGATGCCTCTTGCAAGCATTTCAATTGCCATGCTTTCAACTTTTTCTTTATCAAGTGTATCGGACATGTTTGTTGTTTCAGCGTCCCTTCCCTCATGCTGACTTTTCCTTGGCCTAATACCCATTACGAATGCCCTTGAGGTTTCCTCGCGTCTGTCTCCTGTAAGTGCCACGCCTACTGGAAGCGTTTTAATGAAATTTGAAGCCCTGTATTTTTTAGGGATTATTGTAGGAGTCCTTTTGAAAACTGCTTTAATGTCATCATCGAAAATGAGTTTGTGTGTCATAATGACATCAATCTGGCTCAACACCTTTGTATTAATTGCAGATGGCTGCTGTGTTGCAAACACTAATGATAAACCAGGTCTTCTTCCTTGCTTTACATATTCTATTAGCCCAGCGGTTGCAGGTGTAATTTCATTCCCGCTTGGAATTAATGTGTGTGCTTCATCAATGAAAAGCCATGTAGGTGGAACCTCCAATTCCAATAGCTCATTAACGCTAAGCTCTTTGAATTTGTTCGCCGCCTCTTTCCTTGTGCATATTTTTCTTGCAGAAAGAAGCCTTCTTGAAAGTATCCCGATTACAAGTGCGGTCACATTATCCTCCAAAAATGAGGTGTCAAGAATTGTCAATTGCCCCTGCCTTGAAAGCTCTCCTAACGGCGTGCCTTTTTCATGGAATATTCCCCAGTTCTTTGCCGCCTCAAACCTGCTTACAATTGCCCTAATAGAATCCTGCTTGTAACCCTTTTCCCTGCTGTTTAATTCAGAGTCAGTTTCAAGGCACCTAATGAGATCATCAATTGAATAATTTTTTCCTTTTCCGGGAAACTTTTTATTTGTTTCAGATTGCTTGTAACCTTTCTCCACTTTCTTAAGCGCCTTTTCCAACAATAAACCCGATACAGAAAACCTGTCAATTCCAAATGTTAAAGCCCAATCCTCTCCAGTAAGCAAAGATGGCTGCAGAGAAAATCCCGCATCATAAGTTGTTTTCGGAACCTGTGATTTTATTCCCTCCGGAATGAAAACTTTTAGGTTATTCAGACCCTTTGGTTTTAATCCAACAGCCGTAAGCATTTCAATTTCTTTTTCTTCCTTGTTCGGGTATTTCATTGACCAGAAAACACCAATAGGGTCAACAACCACAATTCCAACATTCCTGTTTTTTTCCGCAAGCTCCTCCGCAATGACCCCAAGGACGTATGAGTTATGTACAATAATGTCATTTGCAACAAAATTATGGTATTCAGGAACTGAAATATCATATACTTCTGTTTTTCGGTTAATTTCTTTTATCTCTTTTATAGTATCCCAAAAAATGTCCGATTCTGCAAGTAATTGTATCCCTTTATTGGCTTCAAATTGAGCCATTTTCAATAATTTTTCCCTTGAGGGGGCATAGTTTCTGGTGTTATGGAATGACTGCGGAGCATATCCAAATTCTCTTGCCATTTTTTCCCAGTTCTCAACCGGGAATATTTTCCATATCTCTTTTGGGATTGTATCTATGTTTGGGTTTCTTTTCTGCAAAATCATTTCTTCTGCAGCCTTAACCATGCGCTTTTCTTTTTCTCCATAGAACCCTATTTCTGCAATAAATTTCAGCACGTTTTCAGAATAAAGCACGGTTTCAAAGTTCCTGAATTCTTTTCCATTTAGTTTTGAAATTTTTTTCCTGAACCTTGAAGTAATCCCGAACCTCAGAAGCAGGTGCTGTACCTGTCTTGTGAGTTCCTCTGATGAAAAACCTATTGAAACTGACCAGTTTTTTCCTTTATTTATCCTATGGATTGTCCCGTCACAACTAAAAAGTCTGTTCAAGAAAAGAGCCAGTTGTTCTTTGTTCAACTGCATTATTTCCTTAGGCACAAATTTGTTTGCCGAAAGTTTTCCATAAATTCCTATTGACTCAAGCCACTTCATTAAAGCGCTTTTCTGTGCGACAATAAATCCTTTGTCCGTAAACTGACCTTTTTTATTTCTGCTGACATTTGAAATGTCTATTTCTTTTTTCTTTTGTGCAACCCTATAACAAATTTCACTTGAATGGTATTCTATCCTGAGATTATCATCAAATTCATATACGCTTGCCTTAAAATCGTCCACTATTCTTTTGTCCTTGTTGCTGAACAACACGAATTCGTTGCTCAAATGACCCTCTGCAATTAGGTAGGCCAAAAGTTTCACATCACAATTTTTCATGTTTGAATTTCCAAAAGCAGGCAACACTCTTGGCGTGGCTATTCTAAATCCAGTTTTAAGTTCTTCTGCAGGTTTCCATCCGTTAATTGTGAGGAGTGGGTGTTCAGGGGTGAGCTCTATTTCTTTTCCGCTTCCCATTGTTAATTTAATTGTTTTTTCAACAGTTCTTTTGAAGAATTGTGTTCTTGGGGTTTTTCCAATTTTTAACTGGCTATTTAATGCAAATATCTTTTCATTTCTGGTTTCCAATTCTTTAATTGGGATCATTTCTCCATTTTCAATAGTTATTAAAGTGTCTCCTGTAAGGCATTTTCCGGAGCCCCTTGCACCGCAAACAAATATTGCATGCGGGTTCATAGAGTCAAGGTAAACGCTTGCATCCTGGAATTCATTTTCCTGAACCTTTCCGACCTGCAGTGCCGCCTCAAAACCAAATTTTTTGTAAATGCTTGCCTTCCTTCCGATAAAAACGCTTTTTCCGGTGTCATCAGTCAAAAAATTGAGCCTTTCAGCAACAGGGATTTCTCCTGTAGCCATTGCAGCCTTTTCAAGAATAGTTTTCTTTATCTCCGCCTTTCCAGGCCCTTTAGGGGAATCATCTTCGGATTGCTCATCATCAATTATTTCCCCATCAACTGGTTCCTTTGCATCGGCATCAACATCAGGGTCTGCTTCCTCTTCCTCATTTTCATCGGTCTCTTCCTCATCTGATTCTTCATCTTTGCTTTTAGTTTCTTCTCCTGATTCTTCTTCTCCTTCCTCGTCCTCTTCGCCTTCTCCCTTATCCTCTGATTCAGAATCCTCTTCAGGCGATTCTTTATCAGCATCCTCTTCCGTTTCTTCGCTTTCCACTGTTTCTTCTTTAGGTTCTTCATCAGCTTCTTTTTCTTTTACTTCGGCATCATCAGTTTCTTCAGCGACTTCTTCTTCAGGCTCTTCTTCATCTTTTTCGGTTTCTTCATTGTCTTCCTCGGAGTCCTCTTCATCTTCTTCGGAATCTGGCTCTTCATCATCCCCAAGAAGCTCCTCTTCATTCTTTTCTATTGCTTCTCTTAACACCTTTGCTTTTTTGCCTGTAAGCACCTGCTCAAAAATATCCTCTTCACCGGCATCGGTTTCCTCTACCCTTGCCTCTTCGCCAGAAATAGGCCTCAAATCCTCCTTTTCAGGGAGAATTTCAGCATTTTCTTCAGCCTTCCTTTTAGCCATGTAAAACCATTTAGAATAATGTGATTAAAGAATATATACATTGTTGTTTGCCTAATATAGCTTTTCAAATTTTCAGCGAAACATTATTAAATTTTGAAATCTTTTTTAAATAATGGCTTCCGAAGTGCATGTCGTTTCTTCTGAAAGTTTTGCAAAAAATGGTCACCTTCTTTCAGATTGGTATAATGGGGTGTATGTTAATTTTTTCCCTCCTGAAGAAAGAGATTCTTTTGAAAAGCTTAAAGAAGAATTTGAAATTGCATCAAAAGCAATTGACAGTGGAAAAAAACCAAATTATTATCCTTATCTTGTTTCTGCAACAGTGAATGGAAGAACCGTAGGCGGAATACATGGGTATTATCTTCCTCACGGTAATCTTGGTTATGTTGATTATATTATTGTTGAATCTGATTTCGGAAAAGGCGGCACTACAAGAACTATTTTTGAAACGCTTGTAGCCTCTCTTAAGAAAAAAAAGCAATTGGCATAGTAGCAGAAAGAGAACAGATGCCTAATATAAAAAATAAAGAAGAGCTTACTTTCTGGCGTACAAGAACAACAACCTCAGAACATGCCGGATTTCACTGCATCTGTCTTGATGCAGTGAATGGGAATTACATTCAACCGAATCTTGAAACAAGAAAATTCGGAGATGGTGAATTGTTACTTGATTTGCAATTCATGCCTTTTGATAAAAATCTAATTACCCTTCCTTCCGGGAGGAGAAAAGTAGCAAAGCAGGCTTTGATGGCACTTCACAGTTACTTCCTTTTTAGTGCGGACAATCCTCCTACAAAAAAGGTTGTAAAAGAAAAAGTTGCTAGGGTACTCAAAAGCCAGATGGGTGATGCTCATTCAAAAAGAATTGGTATTCCCTTTACAAAACCTGGTTTAGCATTTACTCGAGCACAAATAAAGAAAAAAATTAACCAACGAAGAAAATAAACTATTTTTATACTGTTTTTACTTTTTTGGTTGTTCTTTTTTGCTGATTGGCGTTATACTTTTGGTTCTTGTTGAGTAATGCAATGTATTGTGCCACCGCCATAAATGAGCTGTGAACAATCCACTTTGATTATTTTTCTTTTTGGGAAAAGTACCGAAATTATTTTCACTGCCTTTTCATCGCTTTTTATTTTGAATATTGGCATCAGAACACAGTTGTTTGCAATGTAAAAATTTGTATAACTTGCAGCCAGTCTTTTTCCATCAGAATCAAAAACCCGTGGCACAGGCAATTTAATAATTCTGAATTTTTTTCCTTGTGAATCAGTTGCCTTTGAAAGGATTTCAAAATTCTTTTTCAATGCAGAATAATTCTCATCATTTCCATCACTTTCAAAAGAACACACAATTGTTTTTTCATTTGTGAATCTTGCAAGATTATCACTGTGTCCATCTGTATGGTCAGCTGGAAATCCACTTTCAAGCCAGATTATTTTTTCTGCACCTAAAAAATGTTTTAATTTTTCATCAATGAATTCCTTTGAAATATCAGGGTTTCTGTTTTTGTTCAGCAGGCAGCTTTTTGTAGTGAGTATTATGCCTGCTCCGTTTGTTTCAACAGCACCGCCTTCACCTACAATATTTATTTTGAATATTGGAAGTTTAAGTTCTTTATTGATTATATTAGGCATGTTTTTGTCTTTAAGTAATTCCTTGAATTTGTTTCCCCATGAATTGAAATCCCATTTCACAATTGCTTTTTTTCCTTTTCCTGTAATAAATGTAGGCGCCGTATCCCTTAGCCACACATCGGCATATGAATGTTCAAAAAAATCAATTGCTTTAATGTTCACTTTATTTTCAAGAAGAATTTTTTCTGCTTTTTTGTGCATATTTTTTCCCGTAACAAAGAGCTTTACCTTCTCGCTTTTTGTTTCTTGCAATGCTTTAATCATTTTTGCGATTGCATTTTCAGCTTTTTCGATTTCAGGAAACGTGATTATATCATGAGGCCACGCAAGGTAAACAGCAGCATGTGTTTCCCATTCCGCAGGGAATTTATATCCTTGAGAAAGAGGGTTCATTTCAGCTTTTTTTTTATTCTTTTCATCAGAAATTTCTTTATACTCTTTAGGTCTTCTGTTCCGGATGAAACCCCAGCCTTCTCTTATTCTTTCATTATCGCTTAAATCAAGTTCAGTCACAATAACCTGTTCTTTTTTTCCTGCTTTTTTGATTATTTTTCCAAATGCATCTGTTGCAAATGAATTCCCCCAAAAATCAAGTTTCCCTTCAGAGCCAACACGATTTACAGCAACAACATGTACTCCGTTTGCAATTGAATGCCCTCTCTGCACAGTAATCCATGAATCAAGCCAATTGTCAGGTGCTTTATAATCCTTAATCCACCCTATTGCTGTAGGGTAAAAAATAATATCTGCGCCATTTATCGCACTAATTCTTGCGGCCTCAGGGTACCACTGGTCAAAGCAGATAAGTGTTGCAATGTTTGCTTTTTTGGTTTTGAAAATTTTAAATCCGCTGTTGCCTTCATCAAAATAATTTTTCTCATAAAAAAGCGGGTCATGGGGAATATGAATTTTCCTGTATTTTCCAATTAGTTTTCCGCCTTCCACAACAACAATTGTATTATAATAATTTGAACCGCTTTTTTCGTAAAAAGGAACAACTATTGCAACATTAAGTTTTTTTGAAAGCTCAAGCATTTTATTAGCTGTTTTTCCAGGAATTTTCTCAGCAAACTCCCTGCCTTTTCCATGCTCTTTCTGTGGGAAATAAAGTGTATTGAAAAGTTCAGGGAGGCAAATAATATCTGCTTTTTTTTTCGCAGCCTCTTTTATTAGTAATTCTGCTTTCTGCAAGTTTTTTTCCTTCGATGCATTCATTTGCATCTGCACAATGCCGACCTTTACTTTGCCATCCATTTTTTCACCAAATTAAACGCATTAGTCATTGGAATGGATAAGTTGTTAAAAGAGCTTTGACCATTCTCTTGGTTTTCTGTTTTTCCAGTTGCCTTTATGGTAAACATAGCTTGCTATTGCAGGCAGTACTGCTGTTGCTTCAGCATAAACCATCTGCTCATATATTGTTTCAACTTTGCCCCATGAGCTTGCCTCTTTGAGTGTTGAGCTTGAGCATGCGCCGTCCCTTACATCTGCAACAGTTATTTGTATTGCGTATTTGTGCATCGGAGCCTCAAATCCAAGGACTTCAGCACATACAACAGTGTCCTGTGCAAAGTTTTTCGGAACACCGCCACCAATCATGAATAATCCTGTATGACCTGCCTTCATTTTTATTTCAGTAAGTTCCCTGAAATCCGCTACTGAATCAATTGTCACATATGGTTTCTTTTGTTTTATTCTTTCAACTTGGTGTGCAACAAGGCCAAAGCCCGCGCTTGAATCTGAAAAAGCAGGGCAGAAAATTGGCACGTTTTTTTCATAAGCTGTCTGAATAAGAGAATTTTTCTTTTTTGAATTTTCCTTAAGGTATTTTCCCATTGCTTTTATGAATTCCCTTGATGAGTAAGGCCTTGGCTCAAGTGAATCAGCAATTTTTTTTATGGTTAAATCGCAGTCCTGCAGTTGCTCCTCATCAATATAAGTATCATATATCCTGTCCACGTAAATTTCCCTTAATTTTGAATCATCAACAAACTGGTTTCCCTTATAATGTTTGAATCCAAGGGCCTCAAAGAAATCCATGTCCACTATTGATGCGCCTGTTGAAACAATTGCATCAATCATGTTATGGTTTACCATGTCCACATATACCTGCATGCATCCTGCTGCGCTTGTGCTTCCAGCCAATGTCAACCATGCACTGCAATCCTTGTCTGCAATCATCATATCGAGTATTTTTGCGGCCCTTGCTGTTTCCCTTGCGGTAAATGACATTTTTTCCATTGCCTCAATCATCAATGTTGAGTCAAATGATTTTATGTCAATGTGCTTAATTTCTTCATTAAGCAGTTCCTTTTTTGAGTATTCCATTAAAACAACCCCCATTAATTATGTAACCAAATGTTTTTTTACTTGGCTTTGTTCATCAGCATTGCAAGGTTTTGTGTCCTTACAAATTCAAGTTCCCTTTTTGCAACCTGAATTTTTTCATCCTTACCCTTGAAGTATTCCCTGAAAAGTTTGAGTGCTTTTTCTACATCAAATGGTTTGCATGAGTAAACATCCGCCGTGAAAAAACCATCCTCTGGGAATGTGTGTATGCTGATGTGACTTTCTGCAATAAGCATTATTGCTGTAATTCCTCCCCTATCCCAGCTGTCCCCTCCAGGGTAGGCTACAAGATAAGGTTGTATAAGCTTCTTCATTCCAAGTTCTTCAGGAAGTCTGCTTAAGAATTCTTTTATGAGCTCCTGATTGCCCAATGCTTTTTTGCTGCATCCAAAGGTGTCAAGCATTAAATGTGTTCCCTCAAGAACTATTTTTGTATTTCTGTCCACTCTCCAATCCCCCCTTTACATTTAAACCTGTTAAAAGGATTTATTATTAGTATCTGACCATCTTTAAAAGCATTTCCCTTAATTCAAACAGCTTATTGCTGTTTTTATTGGGTTTATTCAGGTATTATTTGTTTTTATTAGCCACAAACTGCTTTAAATGGTTTTAATTGATTAAAAGCAGGTTAAATAGGCTTTTATTGGTTAAAAGCAGGTGAATGCTGTTTAAACTCAGGTATTTTAACCTGTCTTCATTTTGGCATTAAAAAAACCACCTCAAACCTCTGATTTCCATTTTATTTCATTTAAAATCCTTTAAAGCCAAAATAAGCTATCTTTAAGCTTAGTTTTTTAAAAATCGGTGTTTGAAATTCAATTATATTTGAATTTTATTTTTGTGTTTCCCCTAATGGGAAAGAAAAGGCATTAATGCCTTCTCTCAATTCTGAAATATTTTAATGTATTGCCGTTTGTTCCGACTCTCGCTATGTATCCAGGTTGATATTCTTCGTTATCCCTGAATGTCATTTTTGATGAATCGTTTAGCAAAATAGTCAATTCTCCCTGCTTAACTTCAAAAATCGGGATTTTGTTTCCTGGCATTGTCAGGTATACTGCATCATCGCCGTTGTCAGCAAAGAATTTTATTCCGTCTGACTGAGTTGAATTTGCAGCATAGAACTGCCACTCACCATATTTGCTTGGCTCTTGTGTGTAGTTCTGGGTTACAGTATATGTTTCTCCATCAAGCGTTTCTGTGAGCGTTTCTATTTGGATTTTGCTCAGTTTCACGGTTACAGTTTTATCTCCGTCCATAAGAACCTCTGTTCCATTGGATGTGTATCCGCTCTTATATGCGTTTACCGCATACTTGCTTGCAATCAAAGACATTTGTGCAATGCCTTTTTCGTTTGTTTGTGTTGAGGACTCAAGTGAACCATTCACATTGTTCCATGTTATACTATCAAATGCGCTTAGGTTATAATTTGCATAAACATTAACCTGCGCATTGCTTATTGGATTTCCAGATTCATCTTGCACTTGTACTGTTAGGTTGTACGTATCTGTTGCGCATCCTGCTAAGAATATTGCGAACAGCACAGCTACTGCTATTATCAATTTTTTCAATCAAAACCCTCCTATA
>PCWY01000017.1 GCA_002762975.1 Candidatus Diapherotrites archaeon CG11_big_fil_rev_8_21_14_0_20_37_9
CTGCAAAAATCAATATTTCAATATTTTTTTCAAAACCAATTCTGCCAAAATAAATTACTGAAGGAATTTTTGAAGAATAAGTTTTTTTTGCGTACTTATTAAATCGCTTGAAATCAATTGCGTTTGAAAGAACAACAACATTTTTTGTGCCATTTTTTTCAAGTTCCTTTTTCATTGATTCTGTGGGGGTTGTGACAACAGTACACTTATTATAAAAATGATTTGTGAAATTCCAAGTGAGTTTTTTTGCAACAGTTGTTTTTTTTATTAAAGGCAAAGGCAAGTACATTAAAAATTCAGGAAAAAAAGTATGGTAGGTTCCAATAACAGGAATTTTCATTCTTCGGCCGTAACGCAAACCAAGCCAGCCGACACTGAAAGGAGTGTGAACATGAATAATGTCCGGTGCAAAATCCTTTAATTCTTTTTTTATTTTCCCGGAAGTAATGTTTGTAACTCTATAATCAGGATAGGTAGGCAGGGCAATTGAAGGCAAAAGAATAATTTTCGAATTATGTTTTTTTTCTTCATGAAATTTTGTATCAGGAGAAGGCGCAACAACCATGACCTCATGCCCCTCTTTTACAAGAGCCGAATGCATATTATCAATTTGCGTAACAACCCCGTTTATTTGCGGGAAGTAACCATCTGAAAAAACCATTATTTTCATAATCAAAATATAGGTAAAAGAAATACTAAAAAGCGATGGTACAGAAAAAATTTAAGAAAACCCTTATCTTACTGGAGAATAATCATTGCTGCTTTTTCCGAAAAGGCTGAATTTTGTTGCATTAATAATATGGAATAACCCGTACTTTAAATAGCCCCATTTTTTTACTCTTCTTGCGGAAACATCCACAAAAATGTCTTTAGAGTATTTTAATTTTCCAAGCTTTTTCACCCTTCTTGCAATATCAAGATCCTCACAAGTAATTAGTGAAGTATTAAACCCTAAAATTTTTTCAAACGCACTTCTCCTGAAAGCCATGTTCGAACCAATCGGATTATGAAAACCAATTAATGAAGTAAGTGCAAGAAATGACCCCATCAGTATTTTGCTGAAAGTTTTATCAAGGCTTGGCGTATCTGAAAAATAAACCGGACCATAAACCATTACAAGCTTTGGATCTTTTTCAAATTCATTTGCAATTTTTTCAACCCAATCAGAAGGGATGTCAGCATCAGCATCAGTAATTGCAAGAACATCACCTTTCGCAATTTTTGAGGCAGCCTGTCTCTGCCAGGCAGCAGATCTCTTTTTTTCCAGCACAACTTTTGCATACTTTTTCGCGATTTTTACTGTGTTATCCTCACTGTAACCATCACCCACAATTATTTCAAATTTGTGTTTTGTTTTTTGTGCTTTTGCGGACTTAAGCGTAGCCTCAATATAATTTTCCTCATTCAAGGCTCCGATTATAATAGAAACTAGCATTATAACAGAAAAGTTGGTATTGTATAAATAGGTTTTGGCAGACTCCGAAAAGAAGCCCAAAAAAAAAGCTTGGTTTATGACCTAGCTCTTTGCCTTAAGTATCTTTTCTTACGCTGTTTTCTTCTCATTTTTTTCTTTTTCCATTTCCATCTCTGTCTGGATTTGGTTTTCTTGAACCTTGAAGTATCATTACTTTGTCTACTCAAAAATGCTCACCATTTAAAAAAAACTCATTCAAACTCAATTTGTATTAAGACAGATTTATAAAGCTTTATTGCCCCTTACCCGTTGATTCTTGACCTCTAAGCCACCTTACTCCAGCATAAACAAGAGGAGTATCAAGGATAGCAAGACCCACTTTAAGCACATAATAAGGCACTATAAGGGAAATTATGAAGGCAACATCATATTTCGGGGAAGCACCATAAAAAGCCAAAAACATGAAAACAGTGGAATCTATTAACTGGCTAATTATAGTGGAAGCGTTGTTCCTTAGCCAGAGCATTTTGCCCTTTGTTTTTTCCTTCCAGAATTCAAAGGCCCAAACATCATGCATCTGCCCCAAAAAGAAAGCTATAATCGAGGCAACAATTAGTCTTAAAGAAGAACCAAAAACAGGTTCAAATTGTTCGGCAGTAACCCAACTTCTTTCCGCATAAGGCAATGCAACCGAAATTACGGTTACTGCAAGCACAAAAACAAGTGCAGCAACACCAATCCAGACAACTTCCTGTGCCTTTTCCCTGCCCTTAACTTCCGCAATAATATCAGTTACAGGAAAAGTAAGTGCAAAAGGAACAAGTCCGACAGAAAATACAATCGGAATTCCAAACAAAGTTATTTCAGCAATTTTTCCCCCAAGCAGATTTGAAGTTATGATTGAGGCAATGAAAATTCCGATTAAAAGGCTTAACCTAAATTCGGCTGACTTGAGTTCTTTAAACATTTTAAATCACTAGACCTCGCGCACCAATTTCTCGCCGGCACTCCGGCGGTAAGTCGCACCCAGCTTCTCTGGGGGCTAGTCCCGGTGCAACCGGGATACTTTACCACCGCAAGCAGGCGGTGTTGGGGTACGGTATCGGTATGACAGAGAAATAGTTCAACAAATTAATAAAACCATCTACTAAAAAGAAAAAGCGAACTTCCTGAATTTTTTAAGAAGCAATTTTGAAACATTCCCCGGCAAACCTAAACCGATTTTATGCCCATCAACTTCTATTACAGGAACAACTTCCTTAACCGTGCCCGTAATGAAAATTTCGTCCGCTTCAAAGAGCTCTTCTTTTTTTATGCGCCTGTGCACAACATTCATTTCCTCTTCCGCAAGCTCAATAATAATTCCTCTGGTAATGCCTCTGAGAATTTTTTCCTCAGGAGTTATTAACTCATTGTTTTTTACCATAAAAAAATTGCTTGAAGCACCCTCGGTTACAAAACCCGATCTGTCCATTAAAAGGGTTTCAAAAAAACCTTCAGTTTTTTTCTTTTCGACAATCTGCTTCAAAAAATTATTATTTAATTTTGCATCAGGAGAAGGCCTCTCATAATTCACAACCGAAACCTTCACACCGGCAGAATAAATTTCATCTGGAAATTTCTCCAGTTTTTTTACAGAAACGGAAAGACCGGTAGCACTTAATTCAATTCTCAAAACAGCATTACCAAAAGGATTTTCTGAAACCACGGAAACACATTTTTTCAGAATTTCTCTTGGCGATTCAGAATGAATTATTTTTGCGCGCTCTGCAGAATCAAGCAATCTTTTGATATGTCGCTCAGGGAAAAAAAGTTTCTTGTTGTAAGCCCTCAAAGTAGTGTAAACAACCTCATTTGCCATAACAGAAACAGGTGAAAAGATAATTTAAATGAAGAAGACGACCATAAAACTCGAACTAGTATAAAAATAGCCAAATTAACAAAATAGAACCATTTTAATCCTAACCCATGAAAAAGGTAATTATGGATAAACAATTGCCATCAAAACCCGAACTTTTAATCGGAGCAGGTAGCTTTGCAAGCGCAAAAGCCGCGGTGAAAAACAGAGCTGATGCAATCTACTTCGGTATAAAGGGTTACAACATGCGCGATCTTGGCACGAATTTTGAGGAAAGCGAAATGAAAGAACTCATGGATTATTTGCATGAAAATAAAGTAAAAGGTTACATGGCACTTAATACAACAATTTTCGAGGACGAACTTAAAGCTGTTGAAGGCATACTGAAAAAAGCAAAAAAAGCAGGTGTTGATGCAGTAATAGTTTATGATCTTGGAATAATGGCACTTGCAAAAGAAATCGGAGTGGAAATACATCTAAGCACGCAGGCAAGCGTTGCAAATGTTGCATCATTAAAACAATACAAGGCGCTTGGGGTTCAAAGAATAGTGCTTGCAAGAGAACTTGGCTTGGAGCAGATAAAAAAAATCCACGAAACCGCAAAAGAAATAGGTGTTGAAATAGAATGCTTCATCCACGGAGCAAGATGCATTGCAATTTCCGGAAGCTGTTTCATGAGCCATGAGCTCTTCGGAAAAAGCGCCAACCGCGGAGAATGTTTACAAGTATGCAGACGCGTTTTCTTTGAAGACGGCCATGGAAAAAACGTACATAAAAAAGAGCTTGAAATTGACGGCGATACAATTCTTTCCGCAAAGGATTTGAAAACAATTGATTTTCTCGACAAAATAATTTACGCGGGTGCTGTTTCACTTAAAGTTGAAGGAAGAAACAGACCAACCGATTATGTTTCGGCTGTTACAAAATGTTATCGGGAAGCAATTGATTCTATTTATGAAGGCAGTTACACAAAAGAAAAAATAACTGCTTGGGATTCAGAACTGAAAAAGGTTTACAACAGGGGCTTTTCAAAAGGATTTTATCTTGGAAAGGCGGGCAAGAGAGATGTTGCAAATGCCGAAGGAAGCCTGCAGACCCAGCACAGAAAAATAACAGGAAAAGTAGTTAACTATTATCCAAAACCAATGGTTGCGGAAATCAAACTAATTAACGATTTGAAAACCGGCGACAAAATAATAATTGAAGGAAAAACAACGTTCATTGAACAACAAATTGATTCAATGGAAATCCACAACAAAAAAGTTGATTCCGCAAAAAAAGGAATGCGCGTTGCAATAAAAATCAATGATAAGGCACGTGAAAACGACAAGGTTTTTGTGCTTGAAATGAAAAGCCAGATTGTGTTACAGGAAAAATAAAAACCAAAAAAAAACTAAAATAAACTATTTTTCCCCCTTTATAACAGGGTCGCAATACAATATATTAAACAAAAAAAAGGAAATCGTGAAACGCACTTATTCTGCAAAATCTGTTTTCCCTTTAAAAAAACCCCAATGCCTGCACGGAGGTGCTGAAAAAATGGAAGAAGAAAAACAACCAAGAAAAACACTTAAAGAAGACATCGAAGAAAACCGAAGAAAAATTGATGAAATAAGAAAAAGCAATTACGCATCGGCAAAGTAAAAACGAAAGAATCTCAAATATTGAAAAAACAAAAGCAACCCTAATTCACTGAAATGCAATAACCATGTTTTAGGGTTAAAATAAGAAAATATTGGAGGAAACAAAATGTCAAGAATTGTAACGCATGAAGCCAAAGGGCCTTTAGAAATAAAGCCATCGGACAAATCCACTTGGGTTTGTAGGTGTGGCATCTCAAAAAACCAACCTTTCTGCGACGGCTCGCACAAAAAAACTTTGGATGAGGGAGAAGACAAAATCTACAAATACAATTCCGATGGAACCAGAGTTGAAACATAAAAAAAAATTAATCCTGCTTGCCAACCAAGTGAACTTTCATTTTCTTCTAAAATTTGGTTTAACCAACTTTCAGCCTAATCATTAAGAACG
>PCWY01000020.1:0-5065 GCA_002762975.1 Candidatus Diapherotrites archaeon CG11_big_fil_rev_8_21_14_0_20_37_9
TGAAATCTTTTCTGATATTTCCTGATGTGCTTGCCAACCCTATCCTTGCACTCCCCTCGTTTTCAGGCACAATCCACGCAAAAAAATTTCTCGAGTAATCCCCGAAATAAACCTGCACAAAATCAGGGTCAAAAGAGCCTTTTGCCACAACCTGATAAGCATGCACATAATCCTTTATTGTTGTTTCAATTCCCGCAAGTTTCCTTATCCTTGAATTCACCCCATCGGCGCCGACAACAAGTTTTGATTTTATTATTTCTCCTCTTCCCTTATAATCGACAAAAATTGTTTCATTTCTCACATCAATCATTTTTGTGTTGAGCCTGATTTCAACTCCCGTTTCCTGCGCTTCCCTTGCAAGCACCCTGTCAAGCCCGCCTCTGTCAACCACATATGCGACAGGCCCGCTTTTTCTGATTTCAATCATTTCATGGTTAGGTGAAAAAATTTGTGCTCCCCTGACCTTGTTCATGAGAACCTCTTCAACCTGCTTCTGCAGGCGTGCTTCCCTTGTTCCGGTAACGCTTACAATGCCTGTGCAGTTAACAGGGTTGCCTATAATATTATGTTCCTCGAGCAAGACGGTTTTCCAGCCCCTTTCCTGAATTTCTTTGGCCGCAACCGACCCTGCAGGACCCGCCCCGACAACTGTAACCATGTTCATTTCAAAGACACTCTCTTATGCATTCAGTGGAAAAAAGTTTAATTAGTGTTGCTTTGTGCCTTTTTAAAAAAAAAGGTATCGGGGAAACTATTTTCCCCTGTAAGCGAATTTTCCAAGCCCTTTTTCGGCATTTCTTTTCTTGATCATTTTATGCGCGAGAAATGCGCCTCCGCCGAAAAGCAGCATAATAATCAGTGCCATGATTATCAGTATCACTATTACGAATACAATCCACACGCTGTCCGGTATCGGCGAGAACTGAATTGGATTTGCCGGATTCGATTCAAGTATTATAGGCGGTGCTGCAAAAGACTGGAATTCCCTTTGTATTCTGTTGCCCTCTTCCTCTGTAAGAGCCTTCCCTACAGCGTACTCGAACACTATTTCCTGCCCAGCATCAACGCTGCCCAAATCAAATTTGATTGCAGGGTCGCTTTGAAGAACAATAAATGTTTTGTCGCTTGTTATTGCAGAAGCGCTCTGAACAACGCCCTTAGGAATAACCTCGACAATCTGGATACTGTTCTTTGCCTCATTGTTCACAAAACTTATTTTTATTTTTGCCTCAAGGCCGGAAGCAACCCGTCTTATTTCAAGCTCTCTTGTTGGCTGGTTTGAATTTGTAAGCCTTATTGCCTCAGCCATTGCCTTATCCGTTACGCCCGCATTTTTCAGCAGCTGTTCAAGCTTAGAAATATCATACACGTATGTTTCCGCTGCAAAGAGCGTTTCATCAATGTTATTTACTTTAATTGTGAAAAGCCTGCTTGCCTCATTGCCTGCGTTATCTGTTGCGACAATTTTAAGTGAATAAGATCCATTGGCTTTTGAATTGCTGTTCCACTCAAATGAGTATGTCCCGTTTTTCTGCTCAAGCCTTCCAATGCTTGCATCATTTATGAATGCCTCAACAAAAGCAATTCCTGTTCCGTCATCATTCACGCTGGCTGAAATTGTTGCTTTGTCCTTGACAATTGCGCCTTCACTTGGAGTAACTCCTGAAATTGTTGGCTTTACCGAATCAATGTCAAATTCAAGAAGCTCATCACAAGCTTTGTCATTTTCATCTTTTCCTTCAACAAGCACCGCGCCTTTTCCCGAAATATTTGCAGGTATGTCGAAGCTTGTCTTTATTTCAGTTCCGTTTTTTCCTGAAACAAGAGTTGCATAGGCTCCGTCAGGCAGCTTTGCCTTGACCTTTCCGTTAAGCAGATCCCCGCCTGCAACAGTCACAAGAATTTCGGCGCTTCCTTCAGAAGCCGGTTCCTCAACTGTGATGTTGATTGCCACTCCGCATGCGTTTCCTGAATTAAGCACGCGTTTTATGCTGCTTAAAGCCCCCTTGTTTCCCGCTTTGTCCACTGCCTGAACCTTGTAGTAATATGCGATTCCCTGGGTAAGGCCATCCTTATCAGTATAATTTGTTTTTGTTATGTTGGTGAATTCCCTTACCCCAGGATCTGAAGCCACAAAATCCCTGTTGTTCACCTTGTCCCTGATGTTCCTGTAAATTATATAATAATCTACACCAGAATTTCCATTATCCGGCTGATCATCAGGCTCATCCCATGAAAGGTAAATACTGCTGTTGCTCTGGCTCAAACCAAAAACATTTGCCGGCACTTCAGGACCTGTATTGTCAACCCTTATCCTGAAATGATCTGTCGGTCCGCAGCCATTGCTGTTGCATGCCGCCACGTGGAACCATCTTTCTCCATCATCAATGTGTGAATAATTTTTTCCCCTGCTTGTAGTACTCTCATCATCGCTGTCAATGACATAATTGTCCGTTGTGTTAAGTGCGTACCTGTAATTATCCGCATTGCTTACAGAACTCCAGGTAAATTCAGGGTCATCGCTTTCTTTCCAGTCATCCTCATTATGCGTTTCAGATGATATTGTTGGTGTGCCTGTCGGAGCGCCTGATGATGCTGCCTGCGGTTGCGCATTAACCTGATCCGATGTTTCCCCGAAATTTCCAGATGTGTCATTTGACCTAACTTTGAAATAGTATGTTGTTCCATTGCTTAATCCTGTTTTGGTAAAGCTTGTTGATGTTGTTGTGCCAATGTATGTGCTTCCGTCAGGGGTAAATCCTGAGCTTGTTGACATATACACAAAATAAGCATTCAAATCAGCTGCTGATACAGCTGTCCACGAAAGTACAATCTGCACATCTCCTGATGTTGCAGTAAGACCAGTGACTTTTCCCGGGACATCGCTGTCAAGGAAAGTGAAATCCGAATCAGCCTGTGCAGCGGCATTTCCAGCAAAATCTGATGCATTCACCCTTATCGTGTATGCTGTTCCGCTTATGGTGATATTTGATTCATTGTATTCACAATGATAATTGCCATTTGTTTGTGTACAGCTTGAATTTGAAAAACTGCTGCTGTTTCCGACAAGTGTAACAGCAATGCTTGATTTGTTTACCGGGCTTCCGTTCCTGTTCACATCAAAGCTTACAAGAGTTGAGGTGTACGATGTGTTGCCGTCCTGCGGTCTGTAAATTGTTATTGTTGGCAATGCATTATCAATCATGAATGAATCGCCTGAACCTGTTGCATTGTCCGCATTGCTAAGGTCCCTTGCTTTTACATCAATGAAATAATTGCCATCAGATACTCCTGAAAGGCTCCAGGTGTATGTGCATGTTGCCCCTGTTGAAAAGTCTGTTGTTGTACAGCTTCCCGCAAGCAAATTAAGGTCAGCTTTAATTAGATTTTGTAATCCGCCTGCAGTTGTACTGTAATAAATGTCGGCATTCACGTCCATTGGCGCATCGGCATCGGTTACTGTAAACGCAATTGAGTGTGAACCATCCTTGAGATAACTTCCTGAACCAGGGCTTGTGACAGAAACAGTTGGGTCCGCGGCAAAAGCCAGGCCTGTGATAAATAATACTGCTAATAGTAATGCGCTGATATTCTTGTTCAAGTTGATTTCACCCCTACAGAAATTTTTCTGCAATACTATTTTTTCCTTAGTAACTTCTTTTAAAAACAACCTGCTGATTATCATTAACGTGTTTATTTATGGCATTATTTGAGGGGTTAATTCTCTGGACAAAGGAAACCTTCGGCTCATTCGGGCCGGCAGGATTGTTCATTCTTGCCTTCGCAGAAAGCAGTTTCTTTCCCGTGCCGCCGGACATTCTGATAATTGCCTTTTCCCTTGCCGCGCCATCACAGGCATTCTTTTTTGCATTAATCGCAACCATTGGAAGCGTTCTTGGCGCATTATTCGGTTATTTTCTTGGCCAAAAATTCGGCGAGCCTCTTCTTCTCAAGTTTGCAAAAAAACAGCAGGTTGAACACGTGCAGAAACTCTACAAAGATTTAGGGTTTTGGGCGGTTGTTGCAGCTGGATTTTCTCCGATTCCGTTCAAAATTTTTACAATACTCTCAGGCATAATGGAGCTTGAAAAGAAAAAATTTGTTATAGCTTGTATTGTTTCAAGAGCAGGCAGATTTTTCCTCGTGGCAGGCGTAATTTATTTCTTTGGTGCGGAAATAAACACTTTTCTGAACCAGTATTTTGAAATCCTGACTCTTGCAATATCGCTTCCTGTAATAATTTTTGTTTCATGGAAATTCTACAGGCACAGGATGCAGACACACGGAAAAATAATATGAAAAAACCGTTTTTATTTTCTTTTATTTATTAATATATTAATCTTCGGATGGGCTTGGGTTATTTTGTTTTTTTAATCCATCTTCTGCTTTTTCCAGTCTTTCAATCGCCGTTTGCGTCCGGCGGTAACGCATGCCATTTTCGTTTGGACTCAATGCCCTTTTGTTTATTTTATTTTCCTTTCCGCATTTTTAAGTCTTTCAATTGTATCTGTGGTAAACCGCCGCAGGCCCGCGGCGGTAGGGCGTTCTATCTTCGCTGGTGTTCGATAGAACTTAATCGGGTTTCCGCATTTTTCAGTCTTTCAATTGTATCTGTGGTAAACCAATAACCTTTATGCTCAATCCAACCGAGTTCCTTTTTTTCTGCAAGTGCAGGAAAAAGCGTTTTTTCAATAAGGTTAAATCCTTTGGGCAGTAAATCAAGCGCTTTTTTTTCAATGAGATAGCAACCAGCATTCGCCAGATTGCTTGGTGCATTTTCAGGCAAAGGTTTTTCAACAAAATCAATTATTTTTTTCCCGTTTATTTTTGCAACACCAAAGCTTGAAACATCATTGACTTTCTGCAGCGCAAGTGTCGCACTGCATCCATTTTTATTATGTGCCTTTTCAATCGCACTTAAATCAAAATCTGCAATATTATCCCCATTCAACATAAAGAATCTATTATGTAGCAGTTCTTCTGCTTTTTTCAGTGCACCTCCTGTTCCAAGCGGTTCCGTTTCCACCGAAAAAGAAATTTCCATTCCTCTTTTATGATGCTCAGC
>PCWY01000020.1:5154-6845 GCA_002762975.1 Candidatus Diapherotrites archaeon CG11_big_fil_rev_8_21_14_0_20_37_9
CCACCCGCAAGAATAAATGCCTGTTTTACATTCATGTATCAAATAACCCTTAGGTAGTTTAAATTTTTTATCAATTTTTCGAAATTGTGTTTTGAACCAATCTCTTTTAAAATAACCTGAACACATTATTGCATACTGATTTTGCATTTTTTGCAAATTTTAATTTTAAGTGATTTAATGAAAATAGCGGTAATAGGAACCGGTTATGTTGGCCTTGTTGCAGGAGCGTGTCTCGCGGATCTTGGAAATCAAGTTATCTGCGTTGACATTGATGAAAGCAAAATAACCTCGCTGGAAAAAGGAATAATACCAATTTATGAGCCAGGTCTTGAGGAAGTTGTAAAAAGAAATGTCCTTGAAAAAAGGCTTTCATTCACAACAGATTCCGCAAAGGCAATCAGTGATTCCAAAATAATTTTTATCGCTGTCGGTACTCCGCAGGGCGATGACGGCAAGGCTGAATTGAAATATGTTTATGCCGTTGCGGAAACAATCGGAAAAAATGCGAATGAGCCAAAAATAATTGTTGATAAAAGCACAGTTCCTGTTGGCACCTCGCGAAAGGTTAAGGAGCTTGCGGAAAAATTTTCAGAACACCGAATAGAGGTTGTTTCAAACCCTGAGTTTTTGAGGGAAGGTTCTGCGGTAAAGGATTTCCTTGAGCCTGACCGTGTTGTAATAGGCTCGGATAATTCCGAAGCGGCAAAAGCAATTGAAGATTTATACAAGCCGCTTGGAAAAGAAATTCTAATTACAAACCCTGAAAGCGCCGAACTCATAAAATACGCTTCGAACGCTTTCCTTGCGACAAAAATTTCGTTCATAAATGAAATTGCCGCAATTGCCGACCGCGTGAATGCCGATGTTTCTGAAGTTGCAAAAGGCATGGGGCTTGATGCGCGAATCGGAAAGCAGTTTCTCAATGCGGGCTGTGGTTATGGCGGCAGTTGTTTTCCTAAAGATGTCAAGGCTCTTCAAAAAATTGCCCTTGATTGCGGATACAAACTTGATATTTTAAGGGAAGTTGAAAAAGTCAATGAGTACCAAAAAATGCTGCCTGTTGAAAAACTGAAAAAAGAACTTGGTTCTCTTTCAGGGAAAAAAATCTGTGTTCTTGGTCTTGCTTTCAAGCCAAATACAGATGATATGCGCGAAGCAAGTTCAATCAAAATAATTCACGCACTTGTAAAAGAAAAAGCACAGGTTGTTGCGGTTGATCCGATAGCGGAGGAAAACGCAAAACAGTTCCTGCCAAAAATACATTACGAAAAATCGCCTTATGCCGCGGCAAAAGGATGCGATGCAGTTATGCTTGTTACTGAGTGGAATGAGTTTTTAGAGCTCGATTTCGCAAAAATCGGTGCGGAAATGAACTCAAAAATAATTGTCGACGGAAGAAACGCCTATGACAGGGAAAAACTCGTGGCAATGGGCTTCAAATACATTGGGATTGGAAGGTGATATTTTTTGAAGGCACTTATTTTAGCAGCAGGTTACGCAAAAAGATTATGGCCACTTACAAAAAACAAACCAAAGCCGCTTTTGGAAGTTAAGGGCAAAACAATCGTCGGTCACATTCTTGAGAACATGAAATCAGTAAAGGAAATTGACGAGGTTCTTATTGTTACAAATGAAAAATTCGCAATGGAATTTGAATATTGGGTAAAGGACTTTGAATATCCAAAGCCGAT
>PCWY01000066.1 GCA_002762975.1 Candidatus Diapherotrites archaeon CG11_big_fil_rev_8_21_14_0_20_37_9
CAACAGATTTCAGGAGGCCTTCCTGGGATGAATATTTTATGAACATTGCAAAGGAAGTTGCAATGCGCTCAAATTGCGTTAAAAGAAAAGTTGCCGCGGTAATTGTCAGGGACAAGAGGATTGTGGCAACCGGTTATAACGGAACGCCGCGCGGAGTGAAGAACTGTAATGAAGGTGGATGCCCAAGATGCAATTCGTTTGCAAAAGGCGGAACTGCACTTGACGAGTGCCTATGTTCGCACGCTGAGGAAAATGCAATAGTGCAATCTGCATACCACGGAATTGCGTTGAAGGGAAGCTCAATTTACACTACTTACAGCCCTTGCATTACATGCAGTAAAATGATAATCAATGCAGGCATTGTGAAAGTTGTTTATAATGCGGAATACCCGCTTGGAGAAACTGCATTGAACATGCTGAAAGAAGCTGGAATTGAGTTAGAAAAAATTGAAATATGATTTTAGTTTTATAAACAAAATGTAAACCTCAAAACTATTTCTCAGGCCCCAGCAAGATGGATTCCAGATTTGTTTTCAAATAAACATCATCATATAGAATGTAATCTGCGAGCTTGAGGCTTTGGGAAACCTTCTGCGCTTTTGTTGATTTTCTTGGTTTTATAAGAATTGTCACAATCATTTTCCCAAGATCAATGTCAGAATAGCTGTCAGTTATGAGCACGGATTTATTGAGTGTGAATTCTTTTCCTGCTTCTTGAAAAGCATCTTTTATTGCAGTTAACTTTGATTTTACTTTTACTCCGTTTAGGTCTCCGTCCTTCATTCCAACTATTGAACTAATTCCATTTACTTTTCCGATTTCATCGAAACTAAGCTGTGTTCCCACAACAAAATCGAATTCAAAATCAAAATCTTTTTTCAATTGTTTATTTAGATAGTCTCCGAAATCCTTTGATGAAAGGGTTGCCAGAACAAGTGTTTTTCCATCAGCCTTAAGGTTCTTGAGCGCTTTCACAAGTTTCTTTCTTAATCCCGGTTGAATATGTTCATACACTTTTTTGAAATCTGTTTTACTCATTCCTTTTTTGATAAAATATTCGTTGCCCTCAACAATTGCCTGCTCAACACTGTACTGCCCTGATGCTATTTTGTCCACAAGCGCAGAATAAATTTTTACACCTTCAACTTCACCTTCAACAACACTTGGGTAGAAAACACACAACCCTTCTAGGTTTGCATCGCTTTTGTAAATAGTACCGTCCATGTCTACAATAACGGTATCAAAATCAGTTGATTTGAAACGCCTCATTGCGCTTCTTTTTATTTTAAAAGTAAGCGAATTCTTGATTACGTTTCCAAGAAGCTTTGCCGTGAAAAGTTTTGATTTTAATGCAACTTTAGGGAGATTAACCATGATTAATATGTAACTTGGAAGCAGTATAAAAATGATGTTCCTGATACAAAAAAGACAACTATAAAGAATAAAAAAAATTAAACAATACACAACCTTTTTATGCACTAATTTTCCATTTAATAGGTGTTATTATGCCTGAGATTTATGATGTTATTGTTGTTGGTGCAGGACCTGCGGGTGGATCTGCCGGACTGCATTGTGCAAAAAGTGGTTTGAAAACTCTGATTATAGAAGAGCACGCAACTATTGGCGAACCTGTGCATTGCGGCGAATGCCTGAGCAGATTCGCAACTGAAAATACAGGAATCATTCTTCCTGAAGAAGTTATTTCACAACACGTGAAAGGAGTAAGAATTATTTTTCCTGATGGAACTGCAAATATTCTGAACGAGGACGGCTTTGTTCTTGAGAAGCATAAATTTGAACAGTGGCTTGCTGGCCAAGCACAGAAAGCAGGCGCTGAAATAAAACTTGAAACAAGATTGCAGGAACTTGAAAAAAAAAAGAATGTTTGGGAAGTGAAAACAAGCAAAGGGAATTTCAATGCAAAAATCATTATTGATGCTTCAGGAGTTGCATCAGTTGTTTCAAGAAAACTGAATCTGAATGAACGGTTTGAAACGGTAACCGGAATCCAGTATGAAATTACAGGAGTAGAAAGGGACTGTTATCTTGATTTTTTTATCTGGCCAAGGCTTGCACCTGAAGGGTATTTGTGGATGATTCCGAAAAGCGATACGCGTGCAAATGTCGGGCTTGTTACAACAGAAACAAGGAGCGCAAAAACTTTTACTGATCAGTTTGTAAAAGAAAAAGGATGGGAGAAAAATAACAAGGTTAAAACTTTTGGCGGCTTGATTCCTGCTTCAGGCCCTGTGAAAAAAACTTATTCAGATGGGTTGATGCTTATTGGAGACGCTGCAGGTTTTACCTCTCCTCTTTTTGAAGGCGGTTCGCATCTTGGTTTGAAATCAGGGCAGTTTGCGGCACAGGTTGCAAAGGAAGCAATTGCAAAAAATGATTTTTCCAAAGAGACTCTTTCAAAATATGAAAACTTATGGAAAAACGAATTTCCAAAATATGATGCGCTTGTGAAAGGCAAAAAGGCACTTTACAATTTTACTGACGAAGAACTCAATCTGATTGCCAGGTCATTTCCAAAAGAGTTTGATAACTTTGGTTTTTTGGAAAAAATTATTTTTGGAATCAAGGTTTTGTCAAAAAAACCAGGACTTTTGAAAAAAGGCTTTTTGCCAGCAATGAAATCTTTTGAATACAGCCAGGCAAACCATTACGGCTGGTAGCTCCACCGAATCCAATTGAGGATGGTGCGCGCACCCAATCGGAGATGCCCCTCATGGTACAGACACAACTGCAGGACAAGAAAGCCTTTAAAAATACTTAATTAGTTTAATTCATTAACATGGATATAAACGGAAGATACCATCTGGGAATTATTCCTGATGGAAACAGAAGGTGGGCTAAGGAACATAATTTGCACCCCAGCGAAGGCCACAAAGTCGGCGCTGAAAAAATGGAGTTACTTGTTGACTGGGCAGTTAGCCATGATAGTATTGGTGAAGTTAGCATTTATGGGCTTAGTGAAGAAAATTTTAAAAGAAATCCAAAAGAACTGAGTTGGCTTTATGATATTTATTACAGCAAGCTCGAAAAGCTGCTTACTTCAAAAAATCTTCACAATCAGGAAGTCAAGGTGAATCTTGTTACAACAGACCCTAGAAGAATTCCAAAAAATCTCGTGGATGTTTGCAAAACACTCAAACACGAAACCAAATTTTATGGCAATACTGTATTGAATATTCTTATTGGTTATACTGGTCAGTCTGAAATTCTCAGAGCAGTAAGAAGTCCGATGAACAGAATCAAAAATTTGTTTTTTGGTTTAAGCGAATCAGATATTCAAAAAAGCCTTGGTGTGAAAAACCAGTGTGATTTTGTTATAAGAACAGGCGAGGAAGAAGCTGAAAGGGAAGCAAAGTCCGGATTCCTTTTGTGGCAAAGCGCTTACTCTGAATATTATCACCTGAACAAATACTGGCCTGATATTACCGAAGCTGATTTAAACGGCGCCTGGAACTACTTTTCAGAGCAAAGAAGGCTCAAAGGAAAATAATCCAACTAAAAATCTTTTAGAAAAACTAACAATTTCTTAAATCACTTTAGTATTTTGCCTGTTTTAAGGTACCAAAGACTCAAATCCAGTGTTGAGTGATTCAAACCCGTGCTTGGAAGGAACCTATCAAGAATTTGCTCTATTTGCACATAATTTTTCGCATTAATTGTCTTTGGAATAACATTAATGAGGCCATGTTCGTGCATTATCCTTAATATATGGCGGTCGAGAATTGCGACATTATCATGTCCAGTATTTCTCAAAAAATGAGAAGATTCCTTAAAACCAAGGCCTTTTACATTTTCAGCCAGATACTGCCTTTTTTGCCTGTCATCGGCAAATTCCCCCAATTTTGCTTTGATGCCAAAATGTTGCCTTGCACCAATAATAAATTCTGCCCTGCGATTATAGAACCTATAACCTAATGCTCTTAGCTCATTCGAGAGCTTTTTCAGAGGCAAGTTATAAAAGCCTTCAAATCCCAAAGCACCCTGAACCTTGATACCCATCATTGCGGATGAGTTAGCTGTTGTAAGGCAGAAACACAATTCAGAAAACCAGTCTTCCTCAGGCTTCTTTTCAAAAGACTTAAAGCCTACATAACGTGCGTTTATTTCTTTTGAAATATTGGAAGAAATTAAAGAATTAATCTCACTTAAAAGGTTCTGCGACTGCATTTAAGCATATAATTGGAAAGGGAATTAAAACCCAGCAGAAAAGTTAGAGGAAAAAATTGAAAAACTAAAAGAGTTTTTATTTCTCAAAACATTTATAAATATCATATGTATATACATATGTTATGGCAAAAACTATTATGGTTTCAGACAGCACATATGAGAGGCTTACAAAAATAAAAAAATCAGGCAAATACAGTTACAGCGAGTTGTTAAATGACTTGATGGACAAACCAAAAAAAAGAACAGCAACAGAAAGAATCCTTAAACTTGAAGGAACTTGGAAAGAATCCAAAGAAGACAACAAGATAGTCGAAGAGGCAAATGAGGCGTGGAAAAAATGGGAAAAGACATTTGTCTAGACACAGATTCGATTATAGAATATCTCAAAGGAAGAAATGCAGCACTTAAGAAACTTCTTCTTGATGGAACCGAAGTATACACTACAAGCATAAGCGCATTCGAACTAAGGTTGAGGGAAACAAATATTGAAGAAGTAGAGGCGTTTCTAAAAGACATAAAGATACTCCCCTTTGACGATATTTCTTCAAAAATAGCCTCCAACACATTCAAAGAATTGAAAAAAAAAGGAAACCCCATTGAGCTAAAAGATTTTTTCATAGCATCAATTGCAATCAAAAACAACTGTAAACTCCTTACAAATAACAAAAAGCATTTTGAAAGAGTAGGTGAACTTGAACTTGCCTGAATAATTTTGAAATGGGAAAGGACATAAAATCAGGCGTCAATAAGTTTACCTAAATAATTGTAAAGCGAGCAACACGTATGAAAAATGTCATGCCCCACCTGAGCTTCCAACTGACGCTCAAAAGAATTAGTC
>PCWY01000042.1:0-7139 GCA_002762975.1 Candidatus Diapherotrites archaeon CG11_big_fil_rev_8_21_14_0_20_37_9
ATTGAAAACTTCCCGTAAGCCCTGTGTTTCTTTTCGAAGGGCATGCAAATAATCCGGTTCAATTTGTCTTGCCAACACCAATATACGAAGTAGACAAATATAAACCTTCACAGGCTCCTAACTGCAGCCTCAATTGCCCTTACTGCAAATTCTTTTGCTCTTTTTTTTGCCTGTGCAACAGTCATTCTCGGACCGGAAATGCCATAACCAACGGGTTTATTGTAAAGCAAAGAAAGTTCCTGTATCTTTTCCGCTGTTGCATAAGCAACAATTTCATCATGCGATGTTTCACCCTGAACAACAGCGCCAAGAACAATAGCACAATCAACTTCCTTTTTTGCAAGCACCCTTTTCAGCGGAAGAGGAATATCAAAAGCACCGATAACAGAAACAATTTCCTTCACAATCAGATTATTTTTTTCCGCTTCGGCTTTTGCGGCTTCAAGCATTTCAGATGTGATTTCTTTGTGGAAATCCGAAACTACAATTGCAAGATTCATGCCAAAACCACCTCAGTGAAACTTATCCCATCGCAAAATGGGATAACTATCGCACCCAACCGACGAAAAGGTTGCGAAACTACAATTGCAAGATTCATGCTTTCACTCCGCACATTATTTCAGCTCCACGTTTGCTGCATTTTCTTTGCCCTGCCTTTCTCCGGAGCCTGCTCTTTTTGCAAGTTCCTCTTGCTTGAAAAGAATCCATAAAATGTTCAGCGCGTGCTTTGAGGATCTGTTGTGCATTATTGAGGCAAGCTCTTTATCATCGTCTTTTGCTTCATCCTCATGAACAAAACACTCCAAAACTGTTTTGCGAGTCATCAATTGCACCTGCTGTATTCCTGTGGATGCTTCATGCGCACATGTTTTGTCAACATTTTGCCCGCCGGGCATGCCAAGAGCCAAACCAATTTTGCAACCAGATTCAAGCAAACGGAGCATTGCAACAGGGATGTCCTTTATACCGGGAACAGTTTCTTTTACAATTTCAATTTTCCAGTTGTTTTCTTTCGCGTTCTTTTGCATTGTTTCCAATGCAATTTTCCCCATGTCACCGCGCGCAAACATAGTATCAACAATAGCAATTTTTGTTTTCATTTTGTTTCCCCCGTTAACATCAACTTCTCTATCGAGTGCTGTCCGAAAGGCACGAAGGTAGTGCGCTCCCCAACCGGGCACGGTTGTACAATTTTTGTTTTCAAAAAAATCACCCCTTCACCAGTTCAACTTCAGAATCATTTTTCATTTTGAATTTTTTTCTTAATGATACCTTTGCGACAATCTCAAGAATATTTGCAGGGTGGTTTGTGCGGTGCGGGATTATTGCAATTGCTTTTTCTTTTCCGTTAACAAGGCACGGCCAGGCGCTTATCCCACCAAAGGTTCTTTCCTTGGAAGTGAATCCTGCAATTTCAACAGGTTTTGATGATGTGAACCTGCTGCGCTCCGCAGAACCAACAATAAGGTTAAGCGTACCATGGAAAATTTTTCCTCCGAGTAAATCCGAAAAACTTTTTTCATATTGAGGCAAAGAAGTGTAATAGGCACCTTCACCATGACCATCAAATAATTTTCCTTTAAGGGAAATTTTTTTCTTCGAAAAGAGTTCGCCCAATTCAAGATAATAGGATTTGAGTTCGTTCCTGCCTTTTTCGGTGAAACTTATTTCGGTGCCTGCGCTTGAAGGGGTTCTGGAAATCAGCTGTTCGGATTCAAGCTCCCTTAATTTCCTTGAAATGGATTGTTGGGAAAATCCAGTAATGGAAGCAAGCTCTGATGTTGAAACTGTTGCGCTTCCATAAAGCGATGCTTTTTTTGCAAGCAACAAAGCTAAACTAAAATTCTCCTGCTTCATAAACCAAAAAGAACAACAACCACTTAAAAATGTGTTGCTTAGCAGAAATGAGTAAAAGAATGTTTTAATGACAAAGCAGGTTTATGTTTAACCCAGCGCCGAATAGGAATTATTTCTTCGCCATTTTTTCTAGGTAGATGCTTTGGCTTGGGAAAGCAAAATCAAGCTTTGCTTTTTCGAATCTTTTTTTGATTTCGAGATTCATTTCGGACATAACATCGAATTTTCTTTCCTGATTTATGATGTAGTAAACGAACCAGATGTTGAGTGATGAATCTGCATATTCTTTGAAGATTGCGCGGATGTCATTGTTGTCAACATCTTTATGCTCTTTTGCAATTGATTTGAGAATTTCAAGCGCCTCTTCCATTTTCTTTGTGCTTGTGCTGTAAGTAAGCCCGAGCGTTACTGAAACTCTTCGCCTGCCCTCTGAGGAAATATTTGTGATTACATCCTGTGCAACTTTTCCATTAGGTATTGTGATAAGGCGGTTGTCCCAGTCCCTTATTCTGGTGTTTCTTATGCCGACAGATTCAACCGTGCCTTCTATCCCAGTAGTTTTTATTGAATTCCCCACAACAAATGGCTTTGAAGTGAAAATGCTGATTCCGCCGAACATATCCTCAACAGTTTTTTGCGCAGCGAAAGCAATGGCAAGACCACCTACACCCAAACCGGCTAGGAGAGGCAATACATCAACGCCGAATGATGAAAGAATAATTATAAGTGTAAGAACGGCAATGCTTGCCTTGGACAGTTTTCTGAGTATTGGTATGAGCTGGTCATCAAGTTTTGATTCTGTTTTCGATGAAAGCGGAACAACAAAGTACTGGATTATTGCGTCAATGAGTTTTATCGCAAACCACGCGATGTTGATTATTATGAGCGAGCTTATTGCAGTCATGAAATTTTTGGCTATTAATCCGCCTTCACTAGGAGTCAGGAATTGGTAACCAAAAAAGAGACCTGCAATGAATCCTCCGAAAAGCACAGGCGTTTGCGCCATTTCAATTAGCACATCATCAAATTGTGTTTCGGTTTTTGCTGTGAGAATTGAACCATATTTTTGGACTATAAAATAAATTATTTTTGCAATAAGGACGCAGGCAATTACTGCAATAAAAAAAGCGATGTACTGCAGTATTGTTGAACCGAAATATGTGCCGCCGGCAAATTGTGAGCCCGCCAAAGATGAAACAAAATCATTTATTGTATTTACCATGTCTATTGTTGAAGGTATTTCTCTATAAATAAATTTCGTTTCGTTTTGGAAAGAAAAACCCCCAAAAAAAGTCACGGCAATTGCAAAAAACACAGCACCCAAAAAAAATGTTTATGTTTTTTGAAAAATCTGGCAATTAAAGAAATGCTAAAAGAAATCGGCAAAGAAACCCCGTCAGAGGCAACAGGAAGAGGTTCACAAGCAATTTAAACAAAATGCATGGAAAAAATATTAATAAACACAACGAGGAAAGTACAAATCCAGAGTGTTACATTTAAATATTTTTCTTTATCCAATTGAGTACTGTTACAATTCACTTATTGCAGCGATTTTTTTGGTGGCGGGATAAGAAGTCAAGAAATCCTTCTGAACCTCGTTTTTGCTGTAGGAATTGGAGTTTGATTCATTTGGGCCTCGATAAAATTATAGATCACGTTTTAGTTCCGAAGCATGAAATAGTGCCTCAGGATAAGGTTGCTGAACTTTTAGTTAAATTCGGACCAAAGGCAGCTAATTTGCCTCAGATTTTAAGGGATGACCCTGCGGTTGAGGAAATCGGCGCAAAAAGGGGCGACATCGTAAAAATTACAAGAGACAGCCATACCGCTGGCAAAAGCGTATACTTTAGGGTGGTTGTGTAAATGGTTAACGGCTGGTCAGTAATCAATTCTTATTTCAGGGACAAAAACATTGCCCAAATGGAAATTGACTCATTTAACCAGTTTGTTGATAAAAAATTGCCGGAAATTACTATTGAAAATGAGGAAGTAATTCCTAAAATTGAGGAAGTTAAAGTTGAATTTGAGAAAATTGAAATTGTTAAACCAAGAATTGTGGAAGCTGATGGTTCCCCGAGAAATGAATTTTACCCTTTAGAAGCAAGGCTCAGAAACAGGACTTATGCTTCACCTATTTATCTTACAATGAAACTTCTCAGAAGGGACGTTGAACAGGACAGGAAAAAAACCTATATTGGTGATTTGCCTGTAATGCTTAAATCAAAGCTTTGCTGGTTGAACGGCAAAACCGATGATGAACTCATTAAAATGGGCGAGGATACAAAGGATTTCGGCGGATATTTTATAATTAACGGTTCTGAAAAGGCACTAATGACTCAGGAAGTTCTTGCTTCTGACAGGGTTATTGTTTCAGAACAAAGCGATGACAAAATTGTTGCTGAAGTTATTAGTACTAGAGGCGCTTTCAAAGGAAGAGTCAGAATCATCAGAAGCGCAGATGGAATTTTGAATGTTACCTTCCCTGCATCGCCAAGAAAACTGAAGCTTTTTGTTTTGCTTAAAGCACTCGGACTTAAAACAACCCAGACAATCAGGGAGGGTTTCCCTGATGATCTTGAGCTTCAGAACGATGTCATGATTAACATGGAAAACCTGCTTGTGAAAAGCGAAAAGGAAGCTCTTGACAAAATTGGAAAGTTTGTTGCTCCCGGACAGGTTGAAGAGTACAGGTTGAGAAGGGCACAGGAAGTAATAGACGCGTTCCTTTTGCCACACATAGGTCAGGAATCAAAGGACAGGCTTGCAAAAGCATATTACTTGATTATGATGGCTACAAAGGCTGTTGAAAGAGCTTACAATTTGAGGGAAGAGGATGATAAGGATCATTATTCAAATAAGAGGCTTGAGCTTTCAGGAAAACTCATGGAGCACTTATTCAGGTACAGCTTCAAGTACTTTATCAAAGATTTGAAATTCCAGATTGACAGAACAGTTACAAGAAGAAGAAAACTTAATATTTCAACAATTGTAAGACCTGGCGCAGTTACCGAAAGAATCAGATTTGCAATGAGCACAGGTAACTGGATTGGAAGAGCTACAGGTGTTTCAAAATTCATGGACAGGGTTAATTTTATTTCTCCTTTAACAGATTTGAGAAAAGTTAAATCTCCTTTAGATAAAAACAGGGAACTTTATGAAGCAAGGGACGTTCACGGTACACACTGGGGAAGACTTTGTGCAATAGAGACACCTGATGGCCCACAGTGTGGTCTTGTTAAGAACCTTGCAATGATGGCTGAGGTTACAACAGAACAGGAAGAGGAACCTGTTGAGAAATTTCTGAAAGATATGGGAGTTAAACTTAAGTAAGGTGTATTTATGGTTTCAAAAGCAAAAAGCGCAAAAGTTTACATTAACGGAAGACTTATCGGATTCCACAATGACCCTGAAAAGCTTACAAAAGAAATTATAGGACAGAGAAGACAAAATGGGCTTTCAGCTCAGATAAATGTTGCTTATCATATAGACACAAACGAAGTTTATGTCAATACAGATGCAGGTCGTGTTCAGAGGCCATTGCTTGTTGTTGAAAACGGGAAACCGAAAATAACTGAAGATCAGATTAAACAGCTTGAAGAGAAAAAAATTATTTGGAATGATCTTATAGAACAAGGACTTGTCGAGTACCTTGATTCCGAGGAAGAGGAAAATGCATTCATTGCAGCAACTGAGAAGGATCTTACAAAAGAGCACACACACATAGAAATTGATGGTGCTGTAATTCTTAGCATAGTCAGTTCAATGGTACCTTACCTTGAGCACAACATGGCTGGAAAGGTTTTGCACGGTGCAAAGATGTTCAAGCAGGCACAAGGCTTTGGAGCAACAAACCTGAACCTCAGGACAGATACAGAAGGATATTTACTTTACTACCCACAAAAATCTATTGTAAAAACAAAAACAATGGACATGGTTGGAATTAATGAAAGACCACAAATCCAGAACTTTGTTGTCGCAATAATGCCTTACGGATTCAACATTCTAGATGCTGTTGTTTTGAACAAAGGTGCAGTGGACAGAGGCCTTGGAAGATCAACTTATTTCAGAACTTATGAAAGTGCAGAAAACAGGTACCCTGGTGGACAGATTGATAAATTTGAAATTCCTCCTGAAGAAACAGTTGGTTACATTAGCGAAGATGCTTACAAAAAACTCGGATCTGATGGACTTATCCATTTAGAATCATGGGCAGGAGAAAATGAGGTTATTATTGGAAGAACTTCTCCTCCAAGGTTCCTTGAGGAAATAAACGAGTTTGGTGTTGTTCAGGAAAAAAGAAGAGAATCAAGCCAAACAATTAGGAAGGGCAAAGAAGGTTACGTTGACAAAGTATTTGTTACTGAATCGGATTCAGGAAACATGCTTGTAAAAATCAAGGTAAGAAGCGAAAGAATACCTGAATTAGGCGACAAATTCAGTTCAAGGCACGGACAGAAAGGAGTTGTCGGACTCATTGTTCCTGAAGAGGATATGCCATTTACACCTGATGGAATTAAACCTGATTTAATTTTGAATCCGCATTCAATCCCATCAAGGATGACTATTGGACATTTACTTGAAATGCTTGGGGGAAAAGTTTCCTCAATAAAGGGACAGGAAGTTGACGGAACTGCATTCAGTGGTACACCGCAGGCAGAACTTGAAAAAATGCTTGATGATGCAGGCTACAAGAAATCAGGCACTGAGGTTTTCTATGACGGAAGAAACGGCCAGAGAATCAATGGCGAAATATTCACAGGAGTTGTTGCTTACAGAAGACTCTTCCACATGACAGCACATAAAATCCAGTCAAGGGCAAGGGGTCCGGTGCAGATACTTACAAGACAGCCAACTGAAGGAAAGGAAAAAGAGGGCGGCCTGAGATTCGGAGAGATGGAAGGTGAAACTCTTGTCGGACACGGAGCGGCTATGCTGTTGCAGGAAAAAATTATCGAGGACGCTGACAAGGTAACAATGTGGGTCTCGGAAACAAAAGGAGTAATTGGATTTGAGGACCAGATAAGAAAAGTCAAGAGGGTTCTTGAAACTGATGATAGTAAAATTTACCCTGTTGAAATGAGTTACGGTTTCAAATTGCTTCTTGATGAGCTCAAGGCACTAGGAGTTTACCCAAAACTTATACTGACGGACAAGGTGTAAAAAAATGGTTTTGAATGCAATGATTATTGAGAAAGTTCCATCAAGCGGAAGCGAAGATGGTACGCGATATGCACGATCGCAAGCGTGCACGGACAAGGTTTAATGGTGTTGATGCAAAATGA
>PCWY01000042.1:7159-17831 GCA_002762975.1 Candidatus Diapherotrites archaeon CG11_big_fil_rev_8_21_14_0_20_37_9
ATTGAATTCAGAATCCTGAGCCCTGAGCAGATCAGGAAAATGTCAGGAATTGAAATCAAAAGCCCTGAAACTTATGATAAAGACGGCTTTCCAATGGAAGGCGGAGTAATGGACAACCACCTTGGAGTAATCAACCCGGGACTTAGATGTAAGACATGCGGAAACACAATGAAGAAATGCCCGGGACACTTTGGACATGTGGAATTGGTAAGGCCTATTGTGCACTCAGAATTCGGAAAAAAACTGGAAATATTGATGCAGGCAACCTGCCAGAACTGCGGAAGAATTCCGATTGCTGATGACAAGCTTGAACCATTGAAAGTTTACATTGGCGATGAATCACTTGATATTGGAAAAAAGATTCTTGCAAAAACAAAAAAAATCAAGAAGTGTCCGCACTGCAGCAATGACAGAAAACTTGTTACACTTGACAAACCAACAAACTTTTACAGTGATAAAGACAGGATTTACCCTACAGAAATAAGGGAATGGCTTGAAAAAATCCCTGATGAAGACCTTGAATTTTTTGGTTATGAAAAAGAAAAATTAAGACCAGAATGGTTCATTGTAACAACCTTGCCAGTGCCGCCAATAAATTTAAGACCAAGCATTACACTTGAATCCGGAATAAAAAGCGAAGATGATCTTACACACAAGCTTGTTGATATTATAAGAATCAACCTCAGGTTGAAGGACAACATCGATGCAGGAGCACCACAACTCATTATAGAGGACCTATGGGATTTGCTCCAGTACCACGTTACCACTTACACAAACAACAATACTGCAGGAGTTCCTCCAGCAAAGCATAGAAGCGGAAGGGCTTTGAGAACACTTGTTCAGAGATTGCAGGGAAAAAAAGGAAGATTCAGATATAACCTCACGGGAAAGAGGGTTAATTTTGCGGCAAGGTCAATTATTACTCCTGACCCGATGCTTTCAATTAATGAACTTGGAGTCCCAAAAAGAATTGCCGATACAATGACAGTTCCTGACATTGTCACAAAGGAAAACATTAATGATTGCAAAAAACTCATAAAGGAAGACAAGGGGCTTTATGTAATAAGACCTGACGGAATGAGAAAAAAAATCAGCAAGGAAAGCGTTGAAGCAATACTTGAAGAACTTGATGTTGGATTTAAAGTCGAAAGACAACTCAAGGACGGAGATGTTGTTTTGTTCAACAGACAGCCTTCACTGCACAGGCTTTCAATGATGGCTCACCTTGTGAAAATTGTTGACGGAAAAACACTGAGATTGAATCCTATTGTATGTAAACCATACAACGCAGACTTTGATGGAGATGAAATGAACATGCATGTTCCACAGACCCCTGAAGGAATTTCAGAGGCACGAGAATTAATGCTTGTTGAAAAGCAGATTATTTCACCAAGGTACGGTGCGCCTGTAATAATTCTTGATGAAGATGGTGTTTCAGGTTGTTTCATATTTACAATGAAGCAGACAACATTCTCAAGGGATGAGGCCTTCAAATATTTCCAGATAATTGGACTTGATGATGTACCAAAACCTGATGTTGGCAAAGACAGGTACAGCGGAAAACTCATTTTTTCACAATTGCTTCCAAAGGATTTGAACATGGAGTACAAATCAAAATTCTACAGCCATATAAAGAATCTTGACAAAAATCACGAAATGCTCAAGGATCCTTACAAAAACGATTTGATAGTTAAAATTGAAAACGGCGTATTGAAAGCAGGTGTAATAGATTCATTCTCATTGGGAGAAGGTAAAGGTAAGCTTGTTGATGCTCTTGCAAGAGAATACCCGCCAGAAGTAATCAGAACATTCTATGATAAGATTTCAAAGGTTATTTCAGAAATGATTATAGGAGTCGGAATGACTGTTTCATTGGAAGATTATGCTTCAAGCTCAAAAACCTTGAAAGTCAGGGAAAAAGCGGTTGATGAAATGAAAGAGGAAACCGACAAAGTTGTGAAAGACTTTGCAAAAGGAAAACTTGAACTTATCCCTGGAAGAACTCCAAGGGAATCGTTTGAGATAAGAATGATGAGGGCAGCTGCTGCAGCAAAAGACAAAGTGCAGAAGCAGATAATGAAGGAAACCGTTGAATCGGTTTTGCAGGAATCACCTACATTCAACAGCAATGTTATGATACTCTCAGGATCAAGGGGTAATCCGATCAACCTTACAAACCTTTCAGGTTTGTGGGGACAGGCATCTGTCAGAGAGGGAAGACCTAAGAGAGGTTTCAGTAATAGACTTATTGCATTGAACAAGAGAAACGATCTTGGAATAGATGCAGGTGGATTTATTTACCATAACTTCATGGAAGGAATGACAAGCTTCGAATACTTTTACCACGCAATGGGTGGAAGACAGGGAGAAGTTGACACAGGTGTTTCCACAAAAGTTTCAGGTTACCTATACAGGAGACTTGCAAACAGTTTGAAGGATCTTGTTGTCAACAACGATCATACAGTAAGAACTGCAAACAAGAACATTGTGCAATTCAAGTATGGTGAGGACGGAGTGTTCCCCCAGAAGTCATTCAAGGGAAGAAGTGTTTCAGTTAAAAGAGAACTTGAAAAATTGAGGAGTGAATAAGCGTGGCTGCAAAGAAAAAAGAAACAAAAGAAAAAACCACAAAATCGGAAAAGGCATCAAAGAAAGAGCCTAAGCCAAAGGTAGCAAAACCCAAGGCAGTAAAAAAAACAGCCAAGGCAAAAAAAGAAGAGGTTGAACCTGTTTACCTCCAAGGGGAACTTTTTGAAAAGGACGGAATGCCTGTAAAAATCATGGAAGATATTGATGCTGTTATTGCGGAAATAAAAGTAACCGGAAAGGAGAAAGAAAAACTTCTTGAGAGAGTTTACAAGCATTATGAAGATACACTTGTTGAACCTGGCGAAGCTGTTGGAATTATAACCGCACAGAGCCTCGGAGAACCTGGTACACAGCTTACATTAAGAACAAAACACTATGCTGGTGCTGCTGAAGTTTCCGTTGGTTCAGGAATACAGAGGGTTGAAGAAATTGTTGATGGAAGAAGCAAGGCAAAATATCCATCAATGACAATTTATGTTAAAGACGAAGAAATAAAAAAAGATCCAAAGAAAATGGACAAATTTGCAAAGAACCTCATTGATGTTAGAATCGGGGATATTGTAAAAATTACTGAAGAATTTGCAAAGAACAAGGTTACAATTACTTTCGATCAAGAAGCTGTTGACGAAAGAAATGTTGATGTTGAAGATGTGTTTGATAAAATAGACAAGCACATGAAAAAAGATGGAAAGAGAAAAGGAAAAGAGGCAGTTGAATTTGTTTTCAAGAACGAACCTCTTTTGAAAATAAAAAGAACACTTAACAAACTCAAAGCACTCAGGATTCAAGGGGTAAGAGGAATTGACAAAATAATTGTGTCACACGATGAGAACAATGAACCAGTAATAAAAACAAGAGGAACAAACCTCAAGACAGTAATTAAGATTGATGAAGTTGATGGTTCAAGAACCACAACAAATGACCTTAAAGAAATCAGCAAGGTTCTTGGAATTGAAGCAGGAAGAATTTCTGTTGTTAATGAACTTAGCGGTGTGCTGAGAGAAAACGGAATTGCAGTTGACATAAGACACATAATGCTCCTTGGAGACCTGATGTGCTGGGACGGAGACATAAGAGGAATTGTAAGAACAGGAATTGCAAGACAGAAAGCAAGTCCTTTCGCAAGAGCATCATTCGAAGAAACAGTTAAACATCTTCTTGATGCAGCATTCACCGGAGAAATTGAAAGACTTGAAGGTGTTGTTGAAAACATTATTGTTGGACAGCCTATCAAGGTAGGCACAGGAAGAGTAAATTTAATTATGAGTGGAAAAAAGTGATTTGAATGGCAGAAATAGACGCAGCAAAGGAAATTAGGAGAGCAACTGACACGGGAAAGGTCATTTTCGGGACAAAGGAGTCGGAGAATAGTATTAAAAACGGTTCCTCAAAGGTAATAATAATCTCGAACAATACACCACAGCTTGTAAGGGAAAAAATGGTTTCTCTTTCGGGAATCACGGGTACACCGCCATTCCTTTACCAAGGAAGCGCATTGGATCTCGGGAGCGTTTGCGGAAAACCTTTTCCTGTAAGCGTAATGGTTGTTACTGACGAAGGTAAGAGCAAAGTATTGGATTTAGTAAAACAGTGATTTGCATTGAAACTTGACCAAAGCCAGATACAACTCATGAATGGGCTGGATAAAATCGCAAATGTGATGCCCAGGGATTGTTTTGTGGGAGATAACAGTGTTGTTTTCCTTGTGCACGAAGAGCACATGAAAAAAGCAATAGGAAAGAACGGAGCAACAATAGAAAAGATCAGCAAAACCCTCAACAAAAGGGTTGAGTTGTTTGAGTACACCAAGGAACCTGAAAAGTTCTTTGAAAAGGCCTTTTATAGGGCAAAGATAGAGAAAGTGGAAATAAGGGAGACAAAAAACGGAAAAATCGCGCTAATAAGTGCAGATAACACGAACAAAAGAATTATGCTTCAAAACATGGGAAGACTGAAAAAAATAAAACAGCTTGCCAAAAGAAATTATGAAATTGGAGAAGTAAGAATTAGGTGAAAATTATGGCAGAAGGAGAATTTGCAGCAAGGTCTTTGGAAAAGAAAAGACAAAAATGGAGAGGCAAAGACAGGAAGAGACAGAAAAAGATAAAGGCAAGAATGGGCCTTAACAAAAGGGAAGATCTTCTTGAAGGAGCTCCACAGGCAAGAGGAATTGTTATTGAAAAAAGAGGAGTAACTGCAAAGCAGCCAAACTCAGGAATAAGAAAATGTGTAAGGGTTCAACTTATTAAAAACGGAAAGCAGATAACCGCACTAGCACCAAAAGACGGGGCAATAAAATTTATTGATGAACACGATGAGGTTCTTGTTGAAGGCATTGGCGGAGGCCAGGGCGGTTCAATGGGAGACCTTTGGGGAGTGAAATACAGGGTAACACACGTTAATGGAATTTCACTACAGATGCTCAGAAAAGGAAAAAAGGAAAAGGTTAAGAGGTAATTAAATTGGATTCAGAATTGCTTGTATTTGGAAAATATGATCCCGCAGAAGTCAGGATAAACGATCCTAGCCTTGCGAGATGTGTGAGTCTTGAAACAAAACAGATTCCACACACATTCGGCAAGAACACAAGAAAAAGGTTCGAAAAAAACAAGTTGAGCATTGTTGAAAGGCTCATAAACAAAATGATGAGATCAGGACAGGGAAAAAGAAAACTGTCAGGAAAATACATCAGAGGCAGGAAAGGTTGCGGACAGAAAATTCAGGCAATGCACATTGTAGAGGATTCTTTTGATATTATTGAAAAGCAGACAAACCAGAACCCGATTCAGGTTCTTGTTGATGCAATTCAGTACGCAGGCCCAAGGGAAGACACCACAAGAATAAAAAAAGGCGGAGTAACATACTCTGTTTCTGTGGATGTTGCACCTTTGAAAAAGGTTGATGAGTCATTGAAAAATCTTGCACTTGCAGCATTTTCAGGATCATTCAAAAATAAAACAAGCGCAGCACAGGCACTTGCAAAAGAGCTTATTGCAGCATCAAAAGAGGACAACGCAAGCTTCTCCGTAAGAAGAAGGGACGAAGTTGAAAGAATTGCAAAAGCCTCAAGATAAATAAAATTTATATAGAGTGGATTAAATGGCAAAGAAAGAAGACATTGTAAAGCTAGCAATAAACTTGATGAACACAAGAGAAAATATTAGAAACATGGGCGTTGTTGCACACATCGATCACGGCAAAACAACCATGACAGATAATCTCATTGCAGCATCAGGACTTATGAGTGAAGAACTTGCTGGAAAGCAACTTGTAATGGATTCTGAAGATCAGGAGCAGGCAAGAGGAATCACAATCAATGCTGCAAACATTTCTTTGTTATACAATTACAAAGGAACTGACCACCTGATTAATCTTATTGATACACCAGGACATGTTGACTTCGGCGGAGATGTTATTAGAGCAATGAGAGCAGTTGACGGAGTTGTACTTGTTGTTGATGCTGTTGAAGGAGTAATGCCACAAACTGAAACAGTTGTAAGACAGGCACTCAGAGAATATGTAAAACCAGTACTTTTTATCAACAAAGTTGATCGTTTAATCAAAGAACTTCAATTAAATGAACAGCAAATGCAGGAAAAATTTGTGAAAGTAATTGCACAAGTAAATGAACTTATAAAAAAGAACCAGCCTAAAGGAATTGACTGGACTGTGAAAGTGCAGGATGGTTCTGTTTCATTCGGTTCCGCTTACAATAACTGGGCAATTTCCGGACCAAGAATGCAGGAAACAAAAATATCGTTCAAGCAGGTTTACGAATTCATGCAGAATGACCAGCAAAAAGAACTTGCAAAAAAAAGTCATTTAAGCGACGCTGTTCTTGAAATGGTTGTAACTCATTTGCCAAACCCTATTCAGGCACAGAAATACAGAATGCCTGTAATCTGGAAAGGTGACAAAGAAAGCCCAGCAGGAAAAGCAATGATAACATGTAAAGAAACCGGTCTTTTCTCAATGATGGTTACAGATGTTTCTGTTGACAAACACTCAGGAGATATTGCAACAGGACGTGTTTACGGCGGAACAGTACAAAAAGGCGACAAAGTAAGACTTATCGGATCCGACAAAGAAATCACAATACAAAAAGTCGGAATATTCATGGGCCCTGATTTTATTGAAGCTACAAAAGTGCCGGCAGGAAACATTGTTGCGCTAGTTGGTTTGAAAGATGTTTATTCAGGACAGACAATTGCAGGCGAAGAAATAAAACCTTTTGAAAGTTTCATGAGCGAAGCTGAACCCGTAATTACAATTTCGATTGAAGCAAAAAACACAAAAGATTTGCCAAAACTCATTGAAACAATAAGACAGCTTACAAAAGAAGATCCAAATATAAGGGCAACAATCAATCAGGATACCGGAGAACACTTGCTTTCAGGAATGGGCGAACTCCACTTGGAAATTACACAATACAGAATTGAAAAAACACATAATATACCAATAACTGTTTCTCCGCCAATAGTTGTTTACCACGAAGCGGTTACAAAAGAATCACCTGTATTGGAAGCTAAAAGTCCAAACAGACACAACAGACTTTTGTTGCAGATTGAACCAATTCCACCTGAAATTTTTGACAAACTTGTGAAAAGTCACTTTGATGGAAAAGTGAAACCTAAGGATAAAGAAAAAATTGGAATGTTCCAGGAAATGGGTTTTGGAACAGAACTCTCAAAGAAAATTTGGGCAGTATCTAATCACTGTGTTCTTGTAGACCAGACAAAAGGAATCGAAGCACTGCATGAAATTAGAGAACTTGTAATACAAGGATTCCAAGATGCTGTTAAAGAAGGACCACTTGCAAGGGAAAAATGTCAAGGAATAATACTCAAACTCATTGATGCTACATTACACGAAGATGCAATCCATAGAGGCCCTGCACAAATGTTGCCTACAATTACAAGAGGTTCGTTTGCATGCGTAATGGCAGCAGGACCAGTACTTTATGAGCCTAAACAAAAATTGACAATTACCGTACCAGAAGACTTCCTTGGAGCAGTTTCCAAAGAACTCGGGGCAAGAAGAACCCAGATTCAGGAAATGAGACAGGAAGGAGATTCCTCAATTATAATAGGAAACGCACCGGTAAAGGAACTTATTGGTTTCTCGCAAAGCATCAGAGGCGCAACTCAAGGAAGAGCTTTGTGGACCGCAGAATACATTGGTTATGAACAATTACCAAGAGAACTGCAAGACGAAACAGTAAAGCAGATTAGACAAAGGAAAGGCATGGACTTAGAAGTCAAAGGCACAAGCTTCTGGCTCGAATAAATGAGCATTGCTTTAAAAACCTTTTACTATAGTACTATTTAGCTTTTTAGCTAGGAATATCGCCAGCTTTTGGCATTTTAGGTTTATTTGGAGGTGTAGTATAATGGCAGAGAAGCCACACATTAACTTGGTTTTCATCGGACACGTTGACCATGGTAAGTCAACCACAGTCGGTAGACTACTGTACGATACAGGAGCTCTTTCAGAGCAGGAATATAGGAAACTACAACAGGAAGCAGAGGCAAAAGGTAAAGGAACATTTGCATTTGCTTACGCAATGGACAACCTCAAAGAAGAGAGGGAAAGAGGAGTAACAATCGATGTTGCTTACAAGAAGTTCACAGGACAGAAGAACTCATTCACTATAATTGATGCTCCTGGACACAGGGACTTTGTCAAGAACATGATTACAGGAACCTCACAGGCAGACGCAGCAGTACTTGTTGTTGCTTGTAAGGAAGGACCACAGCCTCAGACAAAGGAACACGCTTTCCTTTCACAGGTTATGGGAATCAAAAGTCTTATTGTTGCAGTGAACAAAATGGATGAAGTTGGCTATGATGAAGCTAAATTCAAAGAAGTTCATGATATAATGAAAAAGATGCTTTCAGGTATCGGCTACAAAGAAGGCCAGTACCAGTTCATCCCTATCTCAGCTTGGGAAGGCGAAAATATCGCAAAAGCAGCAGGAAAAATGGCTTGGTACAAGGGACCAACACTTGTTGGAGCACTTGATGACCTCAAAGCACCTGCATTGCCAACCGATAAGCCACTCAGACTTCCAATCCAGGATGTTTATAACATCAAGGGTGTTGGAACCGTGCCAGTTGGTAGGGTTGAGACAGGAATCATAAAACCTGGCGATAAAATAATTGTTATGCCTTCGGGAAAAACAGGAGAAGTCAAGACAGTTGAAGCACACCACGAACAATTGACTGAAGCAAAACCAGGCGATAACGTTGGATTCAACGTCAGAGGACTTGAAAGAAAGGATATTGCCAGAGGAGACGTTGTTGGCCATGTGAATAATCCGCCTACAGTTGCAGAGGACTTCACAGCACAGATTGTTGTGCTTAACCACCCGACGGCTATTCCAGTTGGATACACACCAGTATTCCACCTGCATACAGCACAGCTTAGCTGTTCTTTTATAGAAATACAGAAAAAGCTCGATCCTAAGACCGGTCAGACTGTTGAAGAGAATCCAAAATTCTTGAAAACAGGCGACGCAGCAATTGTAAAAATCAAGCCACTCAAACCAGTGTGTTTGGAGGAATACAAGCAGTTCCCACAGCTCGGAAGGTTCGCAATTAGAGATATGGGCCAGACCGTTGCTGCAGGAATCGTGCTCAAAGTAACGCCAAGGAAGTAAATGCTTCTTTGGCCCAATAATTTTTTTCAGGGATTTGACATGCAAACAGCAAGACTAAAATTGACATCATCCGATTATACCCAACTTGAGGGAATATGCGGGAGAATACAGGAAGTTGCAACAAGGACCGGTGCAAAGCACTCAGGAACCATTGCAATGCCCACAAAGAAAATGGTCATCCCAACAAGAAAAAGCATGTGCGGCGGAGGCACAGAAAGCTACGAAAAATGGCAAATGCGCATCCACAAAAGAATGATTGATATTCAGGCAGATGAAACAACCCTCAGAAGAATCATGAGAGTTGAAATACCTGAAAATGTCCACGTTGAAATAGAACTCAAGGACAAAAAGTAAGCAGATTCTTTTTTTTAAAAGACGCAATTAAATAAAATCAAATTCAACAGCTTTTTATAATTCTCCTACCGAATTTTAATTATGCCTAAAGTGAAAAATATTTTTGCCCTGAACCTTGATGACAATACGCGCGAGCAATTCGACCATTGCTGTGCCCAACCATTTGTTGTAAAAGCGGCCCTGATGCCTGACGCTCACCTTGGATATGTTGCACCTATAGGCTCTGTTTTAATTACAAAGGATTATATTGTGCCTTCCTGGGTCGGCTTTGATATTGGTTGTGGGATGACCGCAGTACACATTAAAGGCAAGGGCATGGCTGAAAAAATAAAGGAAAATTCCGACACAATTTTTTCCAGTGTTCAAAAAAAAGTACCAATGGGTAAGGGGGAAATGCAGGAGAATGCACAGAAAATAACGGAACAAGGAAGGAAAGAGTACAAAGAATTGGTTGAAAAATACAAAAAAGGCCCGCATAATAAACAGGTTCTGCAGTTCCTTGAAGGAAAAGCCATCCGCCATTTAGGTTCTTTGGGTTCAGGAAATCATTTTATTGAAATGGGTTTTGATGAAAAAAATAATGCGTGGGTTGTTGTTCACTCAGGCTCAAGGGGTGTTGGATACAAAGTTGCTGAACATTACATGAAGGCAAGTGCCGGCAAGGACAAAGAATTTGAAAAAACATATCCTTTGAAAGAGGATTCTGAAACAGGAAAAGAGTACTTGAATATACTTGATTTTGGACTTGAGTTTGCTCTCCTTAACAGAATGGAAATCATAAGGAAAACGATTGCGGGTTTGGAGGAAGCAATTGTGGAAAAAATTGAGTGGGAGCTCTGGGTGAACAAAAACCACAATCACGCTGTTCCTGAAAACGGTTTTTACATCCACCGGAAAGGGGCAACCCCCGCAAAAAAGGGGGAGCGCGGGGTCATTCCGGGCAATATGAGAGACGGTTGTTTTTTGGTTGAGGGTTTTGGAAACAGGGATTTTCTGGAAAGCTCATCACACGGCGCAGGCAGAAAATACAGCAGAACTGACGCACAAAAAGAATTCACAATGGAACAATTC
>PCWY01000042.1:17946-21537 GCA_002762975.1 Candidatus Diapherotrites archaeon CG11_big_fil_rev_8_21_14_0_20_37_9
TAATTGCGCACATCAAACCGCTAATCAATTGGAAGGGCGAAAAATCAAGGAAAGGAAAGAAGAAAGAGCACCAGGATAAGTAATTTATACTATTAATTCCTATAGAATTAGAGATTATATGTTCAGAAAAATTGCTTTAATTTTGTTTATTCTGTTAATTGGAAATTTAACTGTTGCAGAAATAAGCGCTGAACAGGACATTTCCGGACAGGTTTCCATAAACGGCAAATACTTTGAAATAAACGGCAGCAAGTTTTATGCACAAGGCGGATTCAATGATGCTTTTGAAACCATGAGCGATGCAACGATTGATTCAGAATTAAGCCTCATGAAAAACAACGGGTTCAATGTATATTTTGCTTCATTTGATGGTTATCTTTTGAACGATGCTGATCAATCTAATGATTCGGTTTGCTCAAAAAACGTTTATGCACTGGACAAGGCACAGGAGCTTGGGATGAAGATTCTATACTGGAACCAGAGTGCGCACAGGTATGGGGAAAACCTTGAGGCAATAGAATATTTCAACAAGTGCCCGCAGATGAAAAATCATCCGGCGATTTTCGCAATGACCATGGAAGCAGGAGAGATAAGGTTCGGAAAGTATGAGCAGGCAAACCAGTTTGTTTTGCAGAGAAAAAACATGGACCCTGATTTCTGGAGCTGGCTGATGAAGGAATATGGTTCTGTTGAGGCAGCAAGCAGTAAATTGGGGTACAGCTTCCAAGTTTACCAGCCTGAAAATGATTCACAGTGCGTTTCACACAACATGCCTTCTGAGTTGGCTCCGGGGCAAACTGTTACGGTGGACTTCTCAATGAAAAATACCGGAACACAGACGTGGGTAAAAGAAATAACAGGCACCTCCGGACCATACACTTTTACTATACCACTACATTTTGCAATTGCAATTGGAGATTCTGAAAAGTTTTTGGAAATAACACCAAGCATGGCTGCTTTTGGGGAAACCCTTGGAAATGATATCGCGCCGGGAGAAACCGCTGATTTCACTGCAACCATAACGGCGCCAAGCACGCCAGGAGAATATGAAGTAGGGTGGAGAATGATTGAGTGGAACCAGCCGATGTTCGGGACAACGTGCAAGGAAACAATAAAGGTTGTCAGCGGAGCAACCGCAAACCAGGAGGAAAAGACTTTTGACTATTCATGGAGAGAACAAAAAGCCGTGCGCGGAATGCCGAACGATTTTTGCATCGAAGCAAACAAAAGCAACAAGGCTTATGTCGCTTACAAGAGATTTTTGGATGAATTTTTCAACGAAACATGGAAGAAAAAATACGCGAAATACAAGGAATATCTGCCAAACATGCTTTTTACCATAGAGCAGGGAATAGGTCTTATCCCGAATGATTACATGTGTCAAGGTGGCGCGGGAGATGACGGCGCATTCTTGGGTCCTTTCACCGGGGCAAAAAATATGGATTTCGTTTCCGCGGAGGGATACATTGCAAGTGATGAATGGCTAGGCCGAACATCGCAGCCGCAGCTTTCGCTTAATGAAAAACAGGCATACCTAACACTAGGCAATGGTTTTTCGGCAATACCAAACAAACCTGTAATAATGATTGAATATGGAAGAAAAGTTAATGAAACAAGCCAGTATTTTACTGAAGAAGAACAAAGCAAATATTATGCCGATTATTTGGAAGCGGCAAAAAATGCCAAATTAACCGGCGGAAACATTGCATGGGCTTTTGGAATAGGCAATCCTGATGAACCTGATAACTTTTCTCTGCGTGATGCTTCAGGAAACCTTAGATCTGCGGTGCAGGCAATAAACACATTTTCATTCCCGTCTTTGCCTTATACTGCTGCAACCAAAATGGTTGAAGTGGACAGAGAAAAATATTCTTTTGATGCTTGGTCAGTTAAAGAGAAATACAGCGAAGTGCTTTCACTTATCAATAGTGGAAATACTGTCGGGATAACTTCATTCTGCAGCTCAAAAAATACTTCCAGCTACAAAACATGCCTTGATGGCGGAAGCGGCCAGTGCTCCGCAAAATGCTATAATGCACAGTTCAATTCATTCGAGATTAAGGGTTCTGACGGCAACTGGAAAAAAATCAGGGACGGAGACATAATCAGGGTTGCAAAAAACCAGGAACTTGAATTCAGGGCAAAGATTGGAAATAGCGGAGAAGGAACTTGGTCAAATAGCAATGTGATTTTACAATTAAATGGATTAGAAACCGAAAAAGCAATTACAGGAAATGTTTCAGGGTATGCAGATACTGATTTAGGAACGTTCACCGCGTCCGGAATAAGCGAGAACACAATTGTCACGGCAAACATGAACATTACTGGTTTCACAACTTTCGGCGAATCAGTGGAGTTTATGCTCGAACCTGAAATAAGATTTGAACCAACATGTGACGCTTTGTATGAAGGACACAATGGCCAGAATGATCCGAACAGATTTAACATTGTGTTCCTGCCAATTGAATACAGCACACAAGCCGAAGCGGTGAAGGCAGCAAAAACTATTGTTGATTTGGATGGGACAACCGCGGGCATGATGGTTAGTAATGGTTTCTCAAATGTTCCACCCATAGGTGAATTTGACGATAAGTTCAACTATTGGATTATAAATGCGAACAGAAAAATAGAGTTCGAAGAGTTGCCGGTATTTGGAGGCAACTGTGTTATCGATGAGTACGATTTCATTAATGACCCAAAAGTTAATGAGTATGTGAAATTTTATGATGCATGCGATTTCATTAAAGACACAACAGGAATATCCCCTTACTATTTCCCATTGCAGGAAAGGTATTCTATGCTTGAGGCGGAAGATGCAAGGGAACAGACATGTGGTTTTGGGTCATGGGGGAGAAATGGTGCAAACCTTGCTTTCCCGGAGGGATGGGAAGATGACTCGGGATATACCGCAACACTATCGGGAATGGAGAAAAAAAATATAAGGGATCTTCTGAGCGCAAATGTTCATGAAATGTCGCACACCATTTTTGCTCTTTGGGATGAATATGTAAATGTAAGCGTAAAAAGCCCTCAAGATGACCATGACTTCTTCACAAATTTTGAAACCCAAAACGGGTTCCCTTACACTCCGGATTATGTATTGCAGCATTATTTCACCCAGCCTGACGAGGCACCTGCAACAACGCAACAGTGCATTGAAGAATCACCATGGGCAAAGTACATTGGATACGGATGCGGGGAACCAGGTGTAATTGATTGTTTCAACGACCCAAATAACATTGATTTTGGGCAGTGTAAAAATGGCACACAGGACTGTTGGCATGAGGTTGTGTGTGCAGAGGGCGCCAGGTGGGAATTCAATTCTTTCAGGCCACAGCTTAATGGAATAATGAACGGGCATTACGGGCAGGATGAAATAAAATTCGGATGGTGGGATGAGCTGCTTGTGAAACATATTTTAACAAATGGACCTACTGATTCGAAAGACAGAACAGTATTGTTCGGGGATTTTAACCCGGAAAATTATGAGGGTGTAGAACCACCAGCAGACACGCTTGATGCCACAGTAACACTTAACATCAAGGACAATGAAGGAACCTCTGTCACTACACTGTATTTTAACACACCATA
>PCWY01000061.1 GCA_002762975.1 Candidatus Diapherotrites archaeon CG11_big_fil_rev_8_21_14_0_20_37_9
TCCCAAAGGCAGAAAATGATTGCCTTGTTTCGCCTGCTCCCTGCCGCGGTAATCAATGCCTTTATTTCCTCAGACTGAAGAACTTCTTTTGGATTCAGCTTCTTTACGACCTTTTTTCTATGTTTATTCGTGTCATACCACTTTAGGCAATCTGGCTTTTTCTCGAGCTTGAGGTGCCTTTTCAGAAAGGTCATTACGTCAAGTATCTGATTATGCACATTATATGGAGAGTATTTACGAGCCAGCATATTTTTGTAAGCCATCATGTCCTGCTCCGTATAGTCCTTAAACAATTTTTTGGGCAGGAAGTCGCCTAATCTATGGATGTGCAGGGAATAGAGTTTTTGCGTGTTATTACTCAAACTTGCAGCCACTAAATAGTCCTGGTAATCGAGGAACGCCCGTTTCTTTTCCTCTGGCCACTGGCTGTTCCTTACTTCTACCCTAAGGCGATCTATCTTGTCAGTTTCATAAGTCATATCATACCCCTGTTTTTGTCAAATATATAGACAATTGAACAGAGGACAATCAGACGCCGTCAGTTCGAACCAGTCTCAGCATTTTTTTCACAGCTCAGTTGACTCGTAATCATCATTCGGCAATTATTGTTTGGTGCGGGATTTATTTAAGCTTAGTGTTGGGGTTTTGTAGTGTTTTTAAGTGTTTTGAGAGTTTTATTTGTACATGAAATATGCTTTGTTTGTTGGATTGTTTTTGCTGGCTCTTTTATTTGGTTGTATTCAGCAGAAAAGCGATGGTTCTATTAGTGTTAATGTTGGTGATGCGATTGATTCTCCTTCGGGGGATAATGGTTCTGGGGGTTCTGATGCTGGTTCAGGTTCTGGTGGCACAGTTTCTGTTGGGAAGGTTTCTTCTCCTATATTTTGTGATGATAGGGCGATTATTTCTCAGCTTTCGAATGATCTTGGTTCTGATTATAAAATTACTAGGGGTGTTCCTGAGTTCGGGAAGCCTTTTGCTCAGGTTGATTGTTTTGTGAGGAAGGATAATCTTGTAAAGCTTACTTACACTGTTTTGGAAAGGAATAATAATGCTGATGCTTTGGCTGTTCTTGATGATGAGAAAAGACAGTATCAGGAGCAGTTATTGGCTTATGATTTTGATGCTAGTTCAATAGGCTCAAAGGGTTATTTGTTTGAACAGCTTTCGGCTGATGGTTCAACTTTTAGATTGATTTTTGTTGATGATTCTAACAAAAAAGTTGTTGTTTTTGTAAAGGCAAATCAGGGTGTTTCTAAAGAGACAGTCAATACTGTTGGAAGTGCTCTTGCAAAAGTAATTTGATTTTTTTTGTAATAGTTAAAGTAGGCTCAGAGTTGAGTTAAATCATCAAATCCCTGAAGGGGATCAGAAGGTGTTAACCTCATCATTGCCCATATGAGTGGGTGTTAATGACAATAAAAAATAATGGGGTAAAGATGGGCTGGAAATTGAAAAAAGGTAGCTGGGCCAACAAGGAAAAGGAATGTAAAGATGGCAAAGTTTTACGATTTTGAAGGCTCTTTACAAATTACTCTTTTTTTAGAGTGATTTTTAACACATATATTTAAATAACCCCTGTTCATTAAAATTAACATATTGTTAATATTGGTGAACAGATGAAGCAGGGTTTAAGCGAAAAAGAATTAGCATTCATTTCAAAGCTGGAGCTTAGGGAAAAATATTTCTTTACAAGGGATGACATTAGGAGTAATTTTGCAAGCGACAATGAAATGAATGTTTATCTTTATAGGTTAAAGAAAAAAGGCAGGATTCTCAAGCTGAATAAATCTAAATATTTTCTTGTGCCTATAAAGGCGGTTGGGCAGAAATGGTCAGAATACCCCTTTATTCTGATTGACGAGATTATGAACAGTAATGATTACTGTGTTGCTGGCAAGGCTGCCGCTCATTATTGGAAGCTGATTGACCAGATTCCTTTCGAGTTTCTTGTGTTCACTCCAAAAAAATACGGGGTTATGAAGATTTTTAACATTAGGATAAATTTTAAAAGAAAAAGACAGAAGAATTTTCCTAACACAGTTGGACGCAAAATTCAGGGACATAAATTTATTATTGCAACCAAAAAGGAGAGTTTGCAATGGAAATAACACTTAATGAATTAAAAGTCATTGCGGGCGACAAAAACTTTAACATTAAATTAATCGAAAAAGATTACTTGTTAACTCAATTGCTTTATCTTCTCCGAGACATAAACGGAATTTACTTTAAAGGCGGAACTGCATTAAACAAAATATTTTTGAATCACGCGCGCTTGTCGGAAGACCTTGATTTCACAACCACAAAAAAGGTTTCAGAAATCGAAAAACAAATAAGGGCAAAGCTTGAAGGAACAAAGTTTAACAAAATTACTCGCGCTAAGAGGGTAGAAAAATTTATTAGACTGATTGTTCATTATAAATTATTTCACGAGGAAGACACTATTTTTATTGATTTAAACCAGAGGGCAAAACTATTCAAAAAGCCAGAAAAACACGCAATTAACCATTTCTATTCCGAGTTTATTCCAGACTTTTCAGTTAACACTCTGTCCAAAGAGGAAATGGTTGCAGAAAAAGTCAGTGCGGCAATTTCCAGAAACGCCCCAAGAGACCACTTTGACTTATACACAATAATTTTCAACAAGATTCCAATTAATGAAAAACTCGTTAAACAAAAATGCAGGCAATCCGGTCACGAATTCAACATTATTCGAATGTTCAAAAACGCAAACAAACTAAAAAATAAGTGGGACGAAGATGTAAGCCAGTTGCTTCCAACAGAAACCAGCTTCATCCAAGTAATGCAAACGCTTGCAAAACACTTCAAATACAAAGAAAAAAGTGGTAAAAAAATTAAAAAGTTAAATGAAGCTGAAAAATATGACTAATAAACCAATAGTGTTTTTTATTAGAAATAAACCTCAAGATGCCTAGCAATTGGTCTTAATCCCTCTTTGCGTCGTTATTACTAATTCAAACTTTTAGGAAAAGTTTGATTAAAAAATGCCTTTGGCGAAAATTGGTTTTCACCTCATCATTGCCTGAATTAGTTTATTTTCACGAATTAATAAAAAGTGGTTGTTTGGTGTTTTTTTCAGGTTAGAATGAGTTTTAGTAATCCTAATGGGGAAATAATGTCTTTTTTTGCTTTTTCGTTTGCAAGCATTCCTGATATTGCTTCTTTTACTTCTTTTTTTGTTGCTGCTTTGTCAATTACAAGGTTTAGTAACCACTTAATTTTGCCTATTTTTTGTAGGTTGTATGATGTGTTTAGCTCTGGCCCAATGGTGTCCCAGAGTTCTTTATCATAAGCGTCAAACATTTTTTCTGAAAAATCATTTGTTTTGAATGCCTGTGCAATGTGTTTTCCTGCGAATTTGCCTGATGTCATTGCGTTTCCTACTCCTTCTCCTGAGAATGGATCTATTAATGATGCTGCGTCTCCAACAAGAATCCAGCCGTTGCCGTGATTTTTTCTATGGTATGATCCCAAAGGAAGAGTCCAGATTTTTATTCCCTGTTCATCAAGTTTTGCGTTCTTGAATCTTTCTTTGAATAGGGGGTTGTTTGTGATTATTTCTTCTTGTGATTTTTTCAAATCGATTTTTCTTTTTTGTTTTTCATTTGTAAGTAATCCTAAACCGACATTTGCCATGCCGTTATCAAGTGGAAAAATCCAGAAGTAACCTGGCATTATTTCATCGACAAAGTGCAATTCAATGTTGCCTGTCATTCCGGTTACTCCTTGGTAGTAAGCTCTTGTTGCAATAACCTGGTGTTCTGCAGGTGATGTTCCGATTCCGAGTTTTTGTGCAACTACGCTTGATGTTCCGTCAGCGCCAACAACAACTTTTGCTTTTAATTGCACTTCTTCCTGTGAACCCATTTTTTTTCCTTTTACTCCGACAACAAAATTGTTTTCTGTTATAAGATCAGTAACTGTAAATTCTTCAAGTGTATCAACCTGTTTTTTAGCATTTTGAAAAATCACGTTGTCTCCGTTTATTCTTTTTACAACAAAACCAGGTTTTGCTTTGTTGTCTTTTTTGTCTGCTCCTGGGAATGGTATTTCTATTTGTGTTCCTTTTGGGTTGCTAAATAGAACCCCGTAAACTGTTTCGTGTGGAACTTTTTCAAAGTCCTGTATTATTCCAAGTTCTTTTGCAATGCCAACGCTTTTTCCGGAAAATGCGTCTCCGCAGATTTTGTCTCTTGGAAATTTTGCTTTGTCAATAAGCAGAATATTTTTGATTCCGTTTTTTTTAAGGAACATTGCGGTTGAGCTTCCTGATGGTCCGCCGCCTACAATTATAACATCGTATTCCTTTTGTGCCATTCTAATCCATACAATAGAGAAACTTATTTAAATGTTGTCAGGTGTTATAATCGCTCATTTGAGTTGTTCTGTTGGCGTTAAGAGTTTTTTTGTACCATGTTTTTTCAGGTAATAATATAGGTGTACTATTGGCACTATTGCGGCAAGCGCATTGAGAATTATGAATGGTTTTGAGTCAAGTTGCCATGCATAAATTGCAAGAAAAGAGGAACCTAAAAAATAACTTACCATAAATCTTTTTTTCATCCCTGGTTCTTTTGTTTTTATTGTGTCAACAATTCCAGGAAGCCAACCAATAAAAATTAGGAGCAATCCTGCCATTCCTATGAGTTCGTTTGCCATTATTTTAGTATGCTTTTTAGGGTTAAAAGGTTTGCTGTTGGCAACAATTTTTTTTTGTAATGTTTGTTTAATTTGCATTTAGGCAAACATTCAGTTTATTAATTTTACAATAGGATAATCTAGTATGCCTTATGTGGATGCTTTTTTATTTAACAAAAAAGGTTTGAAAAAGAACCTTGTTCTTGAGCTTGAAGAGGATGAAAGCATTTTAACCTGTATAAAGCAGGGCATGGAGCAGAATAACCTTGAGCAGGTTAATGTTGAAACAATTGAAGGCAGAATGAAAGAATGTCTAATCAATTATTTTGAGCGCAATTCGTTCAAATCCTCTGTTCTGAAGGATGTGGACATCCTTATAGCTTCTGGTTCTTTTAAGTCCAGCTATAGTGAGCTCTTTGGTTCAATGAAAATAGTTACCAACGAAAAGCCACCTATGCAGGGTACTTTTGTAAGGGGAAAGGCATCTGAGGGTTTGAAAATAACGCTTTCTTTCATTGAATTTGTTGACAAGGAAGAGCCCCTGATTGAAGAATAGTGGTTAAATTGAGTCTTTTTATTGCAACAGGCAACACTCATAAGGTTGAGGAAATGGAAAAAATCCTATCTACTTTTGGCATAGGATTACAGCAAAAAAATCTTCTGATAATAGAACCTGATTTTGATTCGCTGGAAGAAATTGCATTGGAGAAGGCAAAGCAGGCTTTCAAAGTTCTGAAAGCGCCTGTTATTGGTGAAGACACAGGTGTTTATTTTGAGGCCTATAATAATTTTCCCGGACAGCTTGCAAAGCGTGTTTACCTAGGCCTTGGTTTTGAAGGTTTGCTTGCACTCATTAATGCCAAACCAAACAAAAAAGCATATTTCAAAACAGCGGTTGCATTTTTTGATGGGAAAACAGAAAAAGTTTTTTCAGGAAAACTTCCAGGAACACTTTTGGATAAGGCAGTTTCTGTTGAAAAGAATAGGCTTCCTTATGAGAAAATGTTTGTGCCAAAAGGCTATGCGGATGCTATAGTTAACATGTCTCTTGAGGAAAAGAACAAAATTTCACACAGGGCTATTGCCACGAGAAAATTTGCAGAGTGGTATTCGAAAGAATTTTTGTGATATTAATGGTGTCGGATTTTTGGGTTGGTCTTTATCTTGCGAGTTCCCTGATTATTGCAGTCAGTTCTTTAAGTTCTTTTGGCAGGCTGTCCTGGTAAGGGGCGTACATGGAGATTTTTTTTGTGTTGTCGCCTATGGTTATTGTAAGAGATTCTGAGGGGTAATCTTGAGGGCATATGTTTTGGTCATAGTCAGCGCATGAGTAGGCTTCTTCCCAGAGGAAAACGTCTGTGCTTTTCAATATTTTTTTGATTTTTTCAATGTCATTTTCTTGAAATTCGCTTATTTCTTGGGTGGGTTTGATTTCTTCCCATGTGTTTCTGTGTTCTTTTGTTATTGTTTTGTTGGCAGAATCGAGTTTTATTTGAGTTCCTGAAGAAAACGAGCTTGTCGATAAAGTTATTGTGAATTCTTCTATGGGGTAGGGGGAGGGTTTTTGGGTTATTTTTGTGCATCCTGCTGTTGCAAGGAGAATGCTCAGTAACAAAATGATGATGATCTTGTTCATTTAGTTAATTAAAGCGTTTAAGTGTATTTAAACTTTCTTTTATGTTTTTTTTTGATTTTCGCACCGGCAATCTGCCCTTTGGAAATGCAATATAATTAACTTGCTTATTTTTCATCTGTGGCATTTAATTTATTTGATTTGCATGATTCTTCTTATGATGTAACTACTAGGTAGCTTCTTAGAGTTTACTCGGTTATTCCAAAATTTTCTTTAATAAAAACAGGCTCTAAAGCAGAGCAGGCTATTTTAGTTGTAAATTTTTTGAAAAAAATGAATGTTAGGTTAAAGTCTGAAGTTTCCATTAATTGGAAATTGAAGTGGATTAAATTAGTTGGCTATAATTTTTCTCCTTCTAGCTTCAAAGATTGGTTTATTGGCAGAGCTTCAATTCCATTAGTTGCTTTGGAAAAACTAAAACTATTTGGTTTGAATAAAGAAGTTAATGAATTAATGCAAACTGTTCAATATATTTCAACCACTACTAGAAAAATTGAAAAAATCTCTTTTGAATTAAATAGTGACTTGCTTTACCTTTCGGGTTTGATTCTTGGAGATGGGAGTTTGCCTATAACGCATTGCAAAGAAGGAAATTATGGGTATAAAGTTTTAATATCTAGCGGGGATAAATTGAATTTGGCTTATGTGTCTAAAATTTTTGAAATTAATTTTGAACCCGATAAGCCATTAATATATTTTAGGAAAAATGATTTTGGCTCAAGTTGGGTGTTGCAAAAAGATTCAAAGGTAATTTATCGTTTTTTCACAAAACTTGTTGGCATTTGTAATGGAAATAAAGCCAAAAATGCTGGTGTTCCGCAGTTGATAAAAAATATGCAAGTTGCTTCGGTTGCCGCATTTTTATCCGGTCTTGTTGATAGTGATATTGGTTCTCATGGGGGTGGCATGGGGTGCACATTCAGAAGCAAACTTTTGGTTGATGATCTTATTTGGTTATTGGGAAAACCTGGTATTAAAGCTAAAAATTACGGGTCACATTTTAAGGAAAATAAGTATATCCAACACGGTTTTTCCATACCTAAAAGCCAGATAAAAGCCTTTAAAGATGTTCTAGAGAAAAATTACTTGCCAAAGCGAAAAGATAGAGTCTTGAAGCTTTACTCTCTTGCGGGAGTCCCATAGCCCGGTCAATTGGACACGGTTCAGGAAATCAATATCCTTTTGGATTTGATTTGAGTTGCCGTGTGGCTTAGTGCCTTCGCAGGTTCGAATCCTGCCTCCCGCATTAATCAATAATTTACCTTTTGCTTCTCTTTCCGCCTTTCTTTTGTCTTGTTCCTGTGAAAGGAATATTGGCTGTCTTTAAATCAGCAACTCTTCTTGTTGTCATTGGAACATTTTTTGTAACAGTTCTGACCCTGTCAAACCTATCACTGGGGTTTTTCCCGGATTTGACAACAATATGGTTTGTTGTTTCCATCTGGAAAGAAAATGGTCCTTTTCTTCTTTCTTCCGTCCCTTTT
>PCWY01000028.1 GCA_002762975.1 Candidatus Diapherotrites archaeon CG11_big_fil_rev_8_21_14_0_20_37_9
TTGATTAATCAACTTATTATATTCTTTAATATCTTTAATCCCAGGTTGAATTTCAAATAATTCTTTTATAAGCTTTCCAAGAAAATTATTAAATTCTATAACTAAATCTTTTTTGTCAACAATAAACTCTTTTTCTAAAATATTCTTCTCGGCTAACCACTCTTCAGGGGTTAAATCCTTATATTCACCATTAACATAGCCGCCATGCTTTCCGAAACCTTGATAATCTTGAAAAGGAATCTTATACCAAAACAAAATATTATGTTTACCTCTGATTTTAAAATAAGACTTATACCCTTGGCCTGTTGTTTCATAGCCAATTGCTACATTTTTTTTATTTTTTAATAAATCTAAAAACTGATCAAAAAATTCTGTTAAATCTAATACTGAGCAAGGCGCAAACGATGCATTTTCACCGCCTACAAACAATTTTACCCACACACCTACATCCATCAGATAAAACTCTTCAGAATTTTTAGGATGCCCTTCAAGTAATCTTTTATCAGTTATTTCATAATCCACCTGAATCCCATTTCCCATACATTTATCCCCCTACCATTCTCTCCAATTAACTCCTTTTGTTGGAAACCCTGTAACTATTTGACCATAGTCAACTTCATTTTTTGAAATCCAAACTCTAACTTCGTCAATACCATATTTATCCCGAATTTTCTGAGGCGTTTCATAAACAAGTGCAGACATCATTAATTACCTCCAGATTGAAGATTCTCCAGTTTATTTTTGTTCTTTAAAATTTTCTCCCCTAAAACAGTATCAGAAAAAGACATCCCGGTTTTTTGAAACTCTTCGACAAAAAAATCTACTGCACGCAACAAAGAATTTACAAAATCATTCTTATCAAAAACAAGTTTTTTAAAAACCTTATTTTTTGCATAATCGATAAAATGAACTTCAATCTTATGGCCTTTATAAAATAATTCAAATTCTTCCAAAGTACCTAAACGATATTTATTAGATTTCATATTTTTAACAGCTTCAATAGTTGCAATTAATAAACTGTTTAAATCCCCTGCAATGAATTCACCATATTCGCTATCATCTCCAAAAAAATAAATCCCCCCAAAAATATCATGAATTGAAACCCATTTTTTTTGTCTTAACAAATTTAATTTCTTTTTTTCTATTTTGATCTTTATTACATCCATTTGTTCACCCAATAAGTTCAAAATCTTTTAAGTTCTTATTCCATCTCCAAACAGATCCTCCATCCACAGGGAAAGCAGTTTCCACTCTACCTGTTGAAGAATCTACCCAAACTTCCATATTGCGAACTCCATACTTATCTACTTTTTTTCGATACACCAATAAATCTTTACTACTATCGTAAACAGGATTTGATTTTAAAGTCTCATCAACTAATCCTTCAATTTGATTTTCTTTCATATTATTAGGTAACTCTTTGATTTTAATTGTGCCATCCGGCAATTCTACTCTTATTGTTTGACCCCCCGGAAGGAAAGATGTTGTTTTACTGGGTAAACCTTCAGCCCCAAACCAATGTCTATTTTTTATATGTCTTAACCTTTCCTTAATCAGCACAGCAAAGTTGTCTATTTTGTTTATTGTGTTCCCGAACAAGTCTTTTGTTACTGAGTTTTGTTTTGCATTAAATGCCTTAACTAATTGATTGTCTCCACCTGCTTCAATTAAATCTCTTTTATCCGAAGGAAGCTTACTAAAATAATCCCCTGTTTTATCAACTAATATTTTGCTTTTGCCATCAATTATTTCTTTTCCTGTAGCCTTAATGGTCAATTGAGCTACTTCCTCAGCACCATCCTTCCCTAATTTACTGAATTTCCTTCCGAATCGCTCAAATAATTCCTCTGCCCACGCACCACCAAACCGTCCAACAGAACGGGCAAAAAACACATTATCCATATGTTTTGCAAACACTTTTGCCCACTTTGTAGATAAAGCAGGAAGCACAATGGAAATTCCCCCTCCAACCGAACACCAAATACCATTATCACTACCCTCTTCCAAGCCCGCAAGCTCCCTCACAAAATGACCGCAGGATTTTCCAACTTCACAAACATCCCCAACAACATCAATGCCAGGAATATATCCTAACATACTGCAAGTATCAAGCCCATCATTAAAAAATTCAGCAAAAGTATAATCTTGAGAACGCATCAAATCATACTTAAGCATGTTCGCAGCCAACTGAACAGACCTAGAATCATCCGAATATACAATCAAAACATCAGAATTGTGCTTTATTATGTCCCCCCATGGATTTCTATCTACAATAAAAGTATTTTCACCAGTTTCCTGATAATTCCTAACACACCTAATAGCTTGATTGGTTTCTTTAGTGCCAATCAAAACAGCAGTTCTGCCAACCAATGGATGGCCTAAATAAGAATTACAACTTATTTTACTCTCATTAAACTCAAAAATATTATTTTGAGAAGTACCATACTTTTGCTGAATAACCTGTTTAAAATAATCAATATCTTCCCTCAACTCAGAAGAAACAAAACTAGGAATAACTATTGCAACTTGCTCATATTTATTAAAAAAAACATTAGAGTCAGAAAATGACTTAGAAGAAGTAGGAACGAATAACCTATCACCAAATATAGTATACTCTTTCTTCTCACTCAAAAACCCTGCAGGAAATACACCTTCATACCTAACATCAACATCCCTATACAAAGGCACAACAAAATCATCACCCACAATAGTAACATGCTTGCAGTATTCTATCGGGCACCTGGACTTTACAAATGATGAAACCCCCTGCACGTACTCATTCACACCCGCAACAGTCACATTATTCAAAGTTTCATTATACTCACCCCAACTAACCCAAGGCCTTTGTGGCAAAACACCATAATAGTCACTCAAATCATAAACAACACCCTGCACGTCAAAGGATTTGAGGTAAAGATTCCGCATATTAGCATCCACCCTTACATCATTGTTTGGAAACCTCTGTTTCAATGCAACCGAATCGGTTACAAAAATTGTTTGAGGCAAGGCAACATTGATTATTCTTGTTGACCACGAATTGCTTTTTGACAAAACAAACCTGAATGGTTTCCTTGCCGCATTCTCACTAACAACATAATCACAATAATTATCCCCAAGGGAAAGCACTTTGGTTCCAGGCTCGCATTCAGTACCTGATGCAATAAAAACATTGCTGTCAAACTCAAGGTTCACCGAATTGTTTTCAAGCTTTGAAAAAAAATTAACCTTTAATTTATCCCCTGGACGCTTATAAATCGGCAACCCTTTGGGCGTTTTTTCCACTTCAATACCAAAATTTGAAGAAGTACTGTCACAATAAGCGTAAGAATCATTCTCCTCGATACAGGATCCAGTCCCACAGGACTCATAATTCAACTTATAAGCGCTTTCAGCAGAATTAAAATAACATAATTCAACATTCCCAGTAACTACATTACAGGAACTTTTACCAGCATCTTCAGGAGCACACTCATCCCTTCCTTTCTGAATACAAGCAACACCATCAAAATCACTACAAATCAAACCATATTTTGCGCATTCAGCCTTGACCCTATTTGGTTCAGCAACATACTGGCACTGGCTATTTGTTGTACCGGCATCCAAACAGGTTCCAATTTTATAATCCTGAAGCACATTCGCATCAAGCGCAGAACACGAAAGCTGACCAACCCACCCATCAGCACAATCCAAATCAGAATAACACGCAACACCCGTATTGATGCAAGCATAATTATTGGATTCATCCAAACCACACGCGGATAACCCTGAACATTCCTCATAAACCTGCCATTCATCAAACTCAACAGCACCATCACAAGAACCGGAATTCCCAGAACAATACTTATCAGAGTATCTCACAAAAACATCTGCCCCAGTACCATTGCCATTAGGACAACCAAATTCAGAAGCAACCTGTTGCTCACAAACAGTTGAACTTGATTTAGGAATATTCAAACCCAAATCACAGCAAACACCATTAGTACAACCAGGAACAACCTCAAAAATATTGGACGTTGTCCTGCTAATGACTTCCGGCTGCCTCGAACAGGAATAACTTGAGGACGGATAACACGCACCATCATACTGCTGACCAGAACATTCTTCCCACGGATTATTGGTTACATTATAATAACCAAAAGGCGCATTTACTGGAACAGTGTAATAAAAATTTACCATTTTTCCATTAGATATTATATCAAATGCTTGGGGCGCAGTATCACACGAATAAGAACCTGAATCTAACTCAAGAGAACCATAATAAGTCCCAGGGTGATCATACTCATAATAAGTGGTACTCAATTTCACTGTGGAACCCCTGCCCAGTTTGCTTACTTTTTTTCCATCAATGGTGGCATTCACTGCAGTGGATGCCAGCAAAAATTCAATCTGAAAATCACCAAGAGCCGAATTATAATCGGTTGTGCCCTCAACAACATCCAAAGTAATTTCATGAACAATAATCTGATCCCCGACAGCAAGAACCAGTTCACCAAAATGGGTTCCTAAACCCATTTGCTTTTGATTCGCATACAATTGCAGATAAGACTCATTCCCAATTGAAATTTCCTGGGGATAGGAAACGTTAAGCCATTCAGGCGCAATATAATCCCTTACAACCTGAACTTTACCTGTATTGTTGAACAACCTGATTTTTTTGGAGAAATTTTCATCTTCCAAACCAATTGTAATATTAGTAGGATTCGGGGTAAATGTGACAAGGTTTGATTCAATCAAATCAATTTCATTCAGCGCGGCATTAACATCAATCAAACCAAAACCATACAAACCATCCCTGCCCTTAACCCCAAGATCTTTTGAAGTAGTTGACAAAAGGAACCTTACATTTGCAGGCGACATGAAAGGATCTTTTTCCAAAAGCAAAGCAATTGCCCCGGAAGCAATCGCCGCACTTGCAGATGTTCCTGTTGCACTTTTAACCCCGCCATTTAACCAGGAACTTGATACATTTTCCCCAGGTGCAACAAAATCAGGCTTCACCCCATAATCCAAAACATGACCCCTTGATGAAAACTCTGAAAACAAATTATTTTCATCAACAGAGCCAACAGTAATTACGCTTGAAGAAGAACCAGGGTAAGTCAAACCGGCATAACCGCCACAAGAAAAATCCGGGTTTTCATAACCACAATTACCTGAAGAAGTTACAATAATAACACCAAGTGATTCCGCATCCTGCAGAACCATTTCAAGAGGAGAATCTTCAAAATCACCTATAGCACCAAAACTCAAATTAATTACCCTAGCACCATCATTTGTTTCCGGATTCCCATCAGGGTTAATTGAAAAGGCAATTGCCTCAATTATAGAAGAAAGATAACCCGAACCATCTGAATCCAGTGCTTTTGCATTAATCAATAAGGCCTCAGGCGCAACACCATTAAACTGCCCCCCTGCCGAGGCAGAGCCCGCAATTATTCCCGCAACATGTGTCCCATGCCCGCTCAAATCATTTGCAGTACCTTCACCTGAAAAATCGGCCTCTGCGACAACCCTGCCCGCAAACATTGGATGCTGTGAATCAATTCCAGTATCAACAACCGCAACCCTTATACCCGAACCCGAAAAACCGGAAAAATATGCATCGGAGACATTTGCCTGTTCTTTTGAATCAATCAGCAGAGCTTTTACAGGAACATCCTCAAAAACAAAATTGACATTACCCATAGAAGCCAAATTCAGAATCATGTTTTCAGGAACCTTTGCAACAATAACATTCCCGATTTTTGAAACAAATTCATTGGTACCACCCAGCGCATTTACTCCTGAAGCAACACCAGATAGGGAACCGTCAGCTGAAGAGACAATAACCCTCCGCATTTTTGAGGAATTGAATGAAAAATCACCCAAAACCTTTGCCATGGCAAAATCCTTCTCCAAAGAACCAAGAGGCAATGAAATGTCATTGGAACCGGAGTACAATACAGAACCTTCCCCTAATGAAATATCCTCGGAAGTTTTTTGGCAGCCAAAACAGGAATCTTTCAGCAACTGGGATTTTTTCTCCAAAAAGAAAGGCAAATCACCCTGCTCAATACCAAAAGACTTTTCGGAAAGGGCAAAACTACTTAAAACTAGCAAGAATACAACTAGTACAACTAACTTCAATTTCACCCCAAAAAACCCCCTAAAATAATATTTGGCAACAATAAGCTAAAAAAAAGGAAACCCACTTTCACTGCACATCCCCCAAAATCATTACTTTCTTTGATTCAGTTTTTAATTTTCGGCTAATTGATATCCCTCTTTACAATTTATTGTTCCATTTTTACATAAAGTTATTTGAGTTTTCCAAGCGCGCAATTTATTATTTAAGCACCAATCAACATGACTATCCGGCACATTATTACAATAGTCCGAATTATCTTCAAGAGCCGCAAAATAAGCATAACACTCTGCATTGTATAATAGATAATCTGTTGATTTATCAGGATTAATTTCTTGACATAAATTAACATTATTTTTTACTCGGGCATAAACAAACTTGCACCTAGCAGATGAAACATCTCCTAAAAATTCAGAGTTTTTTATTTTTTCATTTTCATGAATTTTATCACATAACCTTATATCCGAATTACTAATGGCGTAATCCGCATAACAGTCCAAAGTGTCTAATTGCAAATCATTTAAATCACAATTAAAAGATTTTGTGGGTTGTATAGTATTTTTAGTATTTTCAACAGCATTGTCTTGATTGCCATTTTGTTGAGAAACACAACCTAAAAGAAACAAACCCAATACAAGCAAAACAATAGCCGGTCTAAGTTGTTTTAACTCTTGTTTTATGACACCCGCTTTATTCATTTAATCCCACCTAATAGTGAACAAAAAATTCACTATACAGAAACCTGGCTCGAGTATTAATATACCTTTGGTTGATTGCCAATCAACCAAATGGTTGATTTTTGAATTACTGCAATACCGCCCAAAAACACCAAAAAAACAATTATTTTACTGCCCAAAAACAGTATAAATTTTTAAATGTGGTTAAGAAAAGCAATATAATGCATATAATAGACAATTTAATAAATATCTTTTACTGTCCAAAAACATACGAATTAACAAAAAAAATAGTGGAACAATAATTCTACTCAAAAAAAAACCTGAAATTGCACAATCAGGCAAGCAGTTAATTAAAAGCAAAACATTAAATATTTCACTTATTATACTTAAATAAGGTGATTTTGTGGTGAATATGACTCTTGCTATATCGGCCGAACTGCACAAGAAAATCAGAAAACACCCTGAAATAAAATGGAGTGAAGTTGCAAGACAGGCCATAGAGCATAAAGCGGCAATAACAGAAACTGAAAAGGATCCCTGGAGAAAATATGCATTAAAGCACGCTCTTGAGGACTGGGATGAGGCAGATGAACTTATCGAATATTGAGCAAGGCGAACTGGTTGTCGCGGACATAATCTTTGCAGAACAGGATGCAAAAAAACGGAGGCTTGCACTCGTAATCAGTGGCACCGAATACAACAGAACATCAACCGACATTATTGTGCTTAAAGTAACCTCAAGTGCAAGAACATCAAAATACCACATAAGACTGACAAATGACTCAACTATAAAAAAAGCCCTGAAAAAAAACAGCAAAATAGTGGCGGATTTTCCTGTAACAATCACAAAGCAAAAAATACTCTCCAGGCCAGACAGGATAACCAAAGAAAAACTACAGGAAACCAAAGAACGCATGGAAAAACTATACAACATATAACTGCTACATAATTATTGTTTCTGTTTGGCATACCAAAAAATTAAATAAGCGGAAAATCCTAGATTCTTCTATGGATGAATGGGAAAGGCGCAAACTGGATATGATTAGGCGCGGCCACAAGAACAGAGTTGAATACCTTGAATCATTGAAAGAAAAAGTATTGCCTTCCCAGATAAAAAGGATTCAGCAAAATGATAAGAGTGTGAAAAAGGATCTTGTGCTGGCTCATTGGATGGATTGGGATACGCTTTATGAGTGGAGCCAGACACTAAAAGTTAATGCAAAGGGTGCAGACTGCATTCTCTGCGATAAGGAAATGCCGAACGGCATGACAATAAATGATAAATTTGTCTGCGAGAATTGTTTTCTAAAAATAAAAAATATGGAATGATTAAAATGGAAGATGTGATGAAACCAACGGAAAAACTAAGAAAAATGCTCCTTGAAGAAGAATTAAAACTGAGAAAAAAACAACCTGAACACTGGGCAAAAACCAAGTACAGGAAATACGCAAAGCCATATACTGATGAGGAGCTTGAAAAAATCAAGGAACTGGATGATAAAAGAAAAACAGACCGGAAAGAAAAGAAAGCCACGGCAAAACAAGAAATGAAAAAAATATCAAATAAAACAAAAAAAGAAAATCCGAAAAAAAGCAAAGGGAAAAAAAGAACTAAAAAACAATCCGTGAAAAAACAGGCAAAATCTAAAAGCAAAAAAAAATAATAAAAATATAAATATGTGCATACACGTATTACAAATAAGGTGTTTTTTATGGCTAATATGACTCTTGCAATACCGGACAAATTGTACAAACAAATGAAAGAACATAAAGAGCTTAAGTGGAGCGAAGTTGCAAGAAAAGCATTTGAGGAAAAAATGGATGCGCTTGAATTGGCGGATGATCTGGAAAGCATAAGAATAGCGAGAAAAGAACACAGAGAAGGAAAAACAATAAGCGAGCAGAATCTAGCTAAAAAACTTGGCATAAAAATATGAGTTATGAATTGCTATTTTCAGAAGATGCAAAAAAAACAAATTTCAAAGCTGGATAAGACTACTTCAGAAATACGGAGTTATTTATTCAATAGAAAAACAAGGGATTCTTATTGCAAAAATAAAACACAGAAAAATTGTTTACACTTTCTAAGCGTACTCTTTTACCTGCATTGATTTATTTTTGGAAACTGATTTCTGAACAAGCTCAACACATTTCTCAAGGTGTTTTTTTACTGTTGAGCCGGAACCATTGAATCCTGCAGCACCCGCATGTCCTCCACCTTCTCCTTGAAAGAATTTTTCAAGCGGATTGAAAACATCGCGTGCAAGATCAAATCTGTTCCTTCCAAGCCACCTGTTATTTACCCTGCCTGAAATCCTGATTTTTTTGTCAGCATAACCACAGAATGTAACATCGGCACCAATTCTAATTAGAGCGGAAGCCGCTTCTGCCTCAAATGAACCGACCTCTGATGTTGCGATAATTGAATCACCAACACGGTAAATCCTAACACGCTTTGCGGCTTTTAATGCAGCAATTTTTTCAGAAAAATCCTTTTCAGTTCTGAACAAGGCAACTAATTCAGAGTAAGGCATTTTGGCTTGCTCCATCAAATCCGCCATTACCCTGAATGTATTATGGTCGGCAATCAAAAAAGATGAGGAATCGGTTATTATTCCTAATGCAAGACAGGCATATGCGTGCCTGGGTATTTTGAGTTTTGTTTTTTTCAATAAACGGTAAACAATTTCGGTTGTGGAAACAGAATTCGAATCAATTAAAGAATTTTTTTGCTGAGCCATTACTTCCTTTTCAAAGGAATGATGGTCAATAATATATTTTTCACCGGGAAAATCCAAAAAAGATTGCTGAAGCGCGCCAAGCATTTTTGATTTATTAAAATCAAGGCATACAATAGCATCAAAGCCAGTGAAAGAACAATTTATTTGGTAAGAAATATTGAGTTTTGATGCAAGTGCTTTTGCATTCAGGTTTATGTGTTCAGGAACACAAATAGTTGTTTTTGATTTACCTTTCAGAGAAAGGTGAATGGCAGCAGCGCTTGCAAAAGCATCAACATCTGCGCCGGCGTGGGTTAGGAGGAGAACTTTTTTCCCGAATATACCGGCCAAACTGGCCAAAGCCATTTATTTTTCCTCTTTATCTTTCTTCTCGTCCTTGGAGCCTTTCTGAAAATCCTCTATCTCAGATTTGAGTGTATTAAGCTTGTTGAGTGTTGTCTCTTCTTGTTTTTTAACTGTTTTAACCCTCAAATCAAGTGATTCTTTCTGGTCAGAAAGTTCTTTTTTGACTTTTGAAACATTTGTAAGTATTAGTATATTTCCTATTGCCTTGTAAACTTTTTTCTCTTTTGTTTCCTCAAGCTCTTTCACGGCTTCGCCCAATACGGAGCTCTGCACTTTAAGCGACTGGCTCTGGCTTTCAAGAGCACCAAGTTGTACCCTTGTTCTTTCAAAATCCTGGATTAGTTTGTTGATGTTTTCCATTTTTATTCTCCTCCAATGCAAAGCCTCTTTGAAAATTCCAAAAGCTTCCTGTAAGAATTAAAGGAAGCCTTCAGCGCTGTTTCATCAGAGGCAATTACTTTTAGTGAAACAACATTTTTATTGGTATTTATGGCGGTTTTGGAGCGCTTTTCGAATGTATTCGAGAGCTCCGGGGAAACCGCTTTGGAAGCTATTTTTGCAAGCAATTCGCTCGGAAAAACTATTTGCACTTCCTTTGAAAGCATTCAGATTGCCTTTACGGTTTTTGTTATTGGCTCCCTTAGTTTGCTGAATACCTTGTATCCGCAGCTGGGGCATCTAATTGTTCCTGGCAGAAGCATTGAAACTTCCTTTCGGCAATTCAGACACATGTACATTATGCTTCCTCCTCTGTTTGTTCGGTTACTTCATCAGCTATTTCATCAGCTGTTTTAATTTCTATTTCAGCTGCTTCAGCTTTTGCTGATTTGTGACCCTTTTCCTTTTTGGCAGGCTTTGCGGGTTTTTCAACAGCAGGTGCCGCAACCGGGGTTTCCAAGTGCAAATCCTTTGTTGATGATGCAAAGCTTTTCTGGGAAACAATTTTTGAAATTATTTTCCCTGTAAGGGTTCTTGTGAAGTAAGCTCCGCCAACAAATTCGTGACCGCATTTTGAGCAGTTGAATATGCCTGCGCTTTTCCTCTTCACAGCAGGGGAACCGCAATTAGGGCATTCTTTTGCCTCTTTTTGCTTGTCCTCTACTTTTAGGAGTTTTTTCCTAATGCCTACTCCATATCTTGAGCCGAAACGGCCTGCGCTTCCGACTTTTTTTGTTTGACCCATACTTTATACCCCTATAGTAACTTTCTTATTTGTTTGCTATTTTTAACAGCAACATCTATTGCCTTATCTATCTCCTCTACGGTAAAAGAACCGCCAAGGCCTTTCTGCATTGCGCTAATATTATCGTCATCCATTACTGCAACGGAGAATCTGGCAGCCATTGCCTTTTCTTCGCTAAGAGTTGGATCTGCAACAATAACATTGCCGATTTTTGCAAAAGTATTGAGAATAGGCTTGTATTTCAGATTAAGCTTTTTGGCGTACTCGCCTTTCACAATTGCACCATCTTCAACTTTTGGAAGCTTTGTCTGTGATAAGGCGGCCATTGCAGCTATTTCTGAAGCGTCAAAGAGGTTCCCATCGTGATTGATTGCGTATGCATCAATGTAGACAACATAGCAAAGTTCTCCTTCAGTTATGCAAAGATCTTTGAAATCTATTGTTTTGCTTTCCCTTATGCCCCTGTCAACTACCCTTGAGAGTTCGATTGAATCCCATGAAGGAGGGCCGAATTCAAACTCAGGGGAAGCCAATGGCAATAATTCAACGCCAACGCTTATGCTTCCTTCATCAGGTGAATCAGGGTAAGGTGTTCCTAGAACAACTTTTACTCCTGCAATAACATCGGTGTTTCCAAGTTTTACTCTAGCGGATCCCTCAGCATTTTTGCTTATTTCAGGGGTTATTTCCACTTTTCTCATTTCGTCGACTTTTCTGCCGTCGCTTCTTTTTCCTTCTTTCAAATCGGCAACGATTTTGTCAACTCTTAAATCCCAGAGTTCTGTCATCATTTTTTGTCATCTCCTTTCACGTTCTCGTACCTTGCCTTGAGTGCCGCTTTCTGTATTTCGTGCACTTTCAATGAGGCATCAATTCCCATTTTCATTGCCTGTTGCCACTCTTTCTTAGAGAGTATTCCGTCAAGCTGCATCAGGACAACCTCTTTTGTGTTCGAAATTATTGCGAGCGGAATATCAACTGCATCAGGTGCATCCTCTTCGGTTTTGTCAAGGTCGACGATTATTTTTCCACCTGCCTTTCCGACTCCTGTTCCACAGACAAGTCCGCGCATTGGTATTCCAGCGTCAGCCAAAGCAACCGATGCTGCGCACAATCCTGCTATCCTTGAACCTGCGTTTGAGTCGAAGAGTTCTACTGTAACATCAATCTGTGTGTTTGGAAATCTTTCAACAAAGATTGACCTTTCAAGTGCCTCTCCACATACTTTTGATATTTCATATTCCCTTCTTCCTGGCCTTGGGTTTTTCCTATCAGGCACAGAAAAGGTTGCCATTCTGTAATTAAATTTCACAACTGCCTTGTAAGGCGATGCCGAGTGCTTTGGCAAACATTCTCTTGGACCGTAAACGGAGGCGAATGCCTTGTTCTGTCCCCATTCGAGATATGCTGAACCATCAGCCTGTGGTATTACCCCGACTTCTATTTTTATAGGTCTAAGGTCTTCAACTTTTCTTCCGTCAACCCTTTTTCCTTTCGAGTCAACATAAACCAATTCATCTTTTTTTCCTGCCATTATTCTTCACCTTCATATTCGTCCATTTCTTCAGTTTCTTCAATATATTCAGCATCATTTTTTTGCTGTTTTACACCCAAAAAATCGCTCATTCTTTGAGTTAAGTTGCTCATGTGAGCTTCGGCGCCTATTTTATCAATTGCTTTTTTCAGCAAATCAGTGTCTCCGCCTTTTGCCCAAATCCAGCCGTTTTTACCGACAATTAAATTAGATTTGGTTCCTGCTTTTAGAACATTAAGCATTGAACAATCCCTGCCAATTACTCTTGGTATTTTTACAGGAGATATTGTCAGTATTTCTCCGCCAAAAAATGTTCTTATGCTTCCAAGATCAACTTCGTTGAGCTCATTTACTTTCAAAACTTTTGCAGAAACAACGCTACCTGGTTTCAGCATTTCCCTGAGCTCTTTTTTTGATATGAAACTAGGATAAAAGCTGTTAATGTCAACAACATATCCCGCAAATTTTTCTGAGCTAATTACTCCTAAAACAAGGTCATTGACCTGTGGTAGGTACTTGCCTTCAAGCGGCACTACCGACGCAAAATTTGATTCATCATCAACCAAACCGATGGAGTCGGAATATATTTTTCCTTCACTTATGTACACGTGAGAACCGAGTTTTTTTCTTTCCTCAGTAACCAGTTCTCCGGGCACCACTAATCTTTTTGCCATTAGTTTTGTCACCTCTTAAATATCCATTAAATTATTTTTTTGATTCCTAAAAAAAAACTCAGTTGTCCAGAATTTTTGTTTCAACATCGCCGTGAGTCAGGTTATTGAGTTCGTTGAAAAGATCCTGCTTTACACCAGCAGGCACTTCCACCATAACCACATAACTCCCGTCGTTAAGCCACTCTTCTTTTTGAATATCATACTTGCGCAGGATTGAAGGTGCTTTTCCTGAAAACTGTGCAGGAACCTTTATTGCAATCTTGAGTTTTTCAAGTGAAATTGGGAGAATTTTTTTAATCTCCTTTAATGCATCCATTACCTGATCATTTACACTCTTACCAATGTCTGCATGGAATTTTATTTCTGTAAGAACATTTTCAATTCTTTGAGCAGGGTGCGGTGTTTTTGTCTGCGGGTTAATTGCATTCCTTGCAAGGAACTGTACAATTTCCTTTCTTTTCTTTTCCGTCATTTCCCTTCTTTGTTCTGTTGTTAATTGCACTTCTCCTTCGGCAATTATTTTTGCAATAATCTTGAATGCATCTGTTGTACCGAAAACTTTTGCAAGCGATTCGGGGTTTTTCTCTTCTCCTTTATGCGCATCCTTGAATACGGTGTCTATTGCAAGAAGATCATCAAAATTAATTTTCAAACCATGTTTCAGATCCATGGCTAAGTAGGGATCGACTAGCATTTCAAATTTTTCTCCAGCATGCTCATACCGAGCAATGACCGCGTCTTCGGTTCTTACCATTTCAAACTATTCCTTTTTGTTGTTAAGCAAACCATTCAATTCTTCCTCAGAAATAGGATTGAATTTTTGGGCAGAATCAATAAATTTAAACTCAAGATTGTGCGCATCGAAAGTTTCCTTTTCATCAAGACCAAGTTTAAGCGCCTTCAAAAGAAGTTTTGATGCAACCTGTTTTGAAAGGTTTTCTTTCCATTCTTTTTCAAAGAACTCCATTGCCTTGTTCTTGTTTTTTCCGATTGCAATTGCATGGTACTCCGCAAGTGCACCTGAAGGTTCTGTTTCAAAAAGCCTTTTACCTGACTTGTCAATGCCGCCGATTATTAGTGAAACGCCAAATGGCCTCATTCCACCATACTGGGTAAAAATCTGATTGACATTGGAAACTTCCTTTACAAGGGTCTCAATCTGGATTGGCTCATCATAGTATGATTTGTTTTCTTGTGCCTTTTGCCTTGCAACACCGATTATGCGCCTTGCATCTCCAACAAGCCCTGCCGATAATCCAAGCACATGGTTATCAATAAGGAAAAGTTTCTCAACCGAAGCAGGAATAAGCAATTTTGAGGTTATTTTCTTGTAAGCGCCGAAAAGAATACCATCATTGTACTTGCATGCAACACCTAAAGTGCCTTGTGAAACGATTTTTGAGGCATATTCAACCTGGTATAGGCGACCATCAGGGCTGAACATTGTTGCCGCCCTATCGTAATTTACTGACTGAGAACCTGGATACAAAAAAAATCAACTCTTTATTTATCTCTTAATTAATACATTACTAAACAGTAAATTATATAAATGCAACTTTATAAGGTGTTAATTGCCAAAAAGAGCCAATTTAAGGCAGTTAAATTTGTTTTTAACGAAGTTTTTTGACTGAACCGGAAACCGAGTCTATTAATGGCATTGTTTTGACACCTGAAACAGAGCTTATGAAAAGCAAACCTGCTTTCACATTTTCAAGTTCTTTAAGCGAACACCTGAGGATGCCTTTGTTTTTCTCAGGATACCATTTTACAAGCCAGAGTTTTTGTTCAGCAATGCCCTTTTCACCGAAAATTCCGCCAAAAACCCGCCAGATTTCCTTTTTCACCGCATTTTCATCCAAATTTGATTCGCAATGCAGGTAAAAGGAAATGTACCTTTTTTTGCCCCTAAGAGTAGGAGGAATTGGCTTCAATGCTTTTTTATGCTCAGCCATTAAATTCACCTAATTTTTCGGATACATTTGCAAGGGAAAGGAGTTCCTTTTCAAGATCAAAAGCAGGCTTTTCAGTGGAAATTATCTGGTTCATTTTTTCAGTGCTTTTTGAACCGTAGCGTTCTTTCAAATAAGCATACCTTTCTGAAAGCAGAACAACTTTATCATGGTTCACACGCTTGTCAGCATACCAAACTATTTTTGCCTCAATTGAAACATTTGCATCAAAATTAAGCACTTCCTCAAGGCCGTGCAGTTTTAAAATTTCTCCGAATACAGGGTAACCAAGAGAAGCCATTACTCTGCCTGCTTCTGCTGCATGCCTGCAGTCATTTTCAATGCAATGCATTTTCATAAAATCATGCATCAAAGCACCTCTGTCCACAACATCCAAATCAACAAATCTTTTTTCCAAAATTTTTTTTGCGAGAAAATTCGCAACACCCCTGACTTTTTGTGTGTGCAATTCAATATTTCTAGGCATACCGTATTTTTTTATAATGGAATTGCATTCATCAATACTTGGAAGCTTCATTTTCCCACCCCGAGAATTTCAATAGCGGATTTTGTTGAGCGTACTGCTGATTCCTTTTTAATGCCAAGCAAAAACGGAACTGAGGCAAGATCTTTTGCCACCCTTAGTTCAAATTCGTTTTCGGCACCTGAAGCAAAGAAAAAAGGAACCTTGGATTTTTCAAGCAGACCCAAACAGAACATGGCATTTTTGAATAATTGCGATTGAAAAAAACCTTTTGAATTCAGAAAATCATTGAAAAGAAAAGCAACAACAACATTGCTTTGTTTCAATAAATTACATGTTGAAAAATCCAAGTAATTTTTTCCTGAACCAAAAGGCTGGAGCAAAATTACATTCCCCTGATTTGCAGCCCATGAATTCATTTCAATTGAACTTCCATCAACTGCAATAAAATCGGCAAGCTTTCGGAATTTCTGCAAAACAGCATTATCTTTTTTTGAAATAAGTTTGCATGAATAAAAATTTGTTTTGAATTTTCTTTTTTTGGAATTAATTTCCCTTAGCTCCTGCTCGGTGAAATCCGCGCAAAGTATTACACAATCATCCTTGAATAAAACAGAATATTTTTCAACAACCGCAGGAGAAGCAAACTTGATTAAATTTAAGTTCATGGTGAAAAATTAGGGTTAAAAGAAGTTAAAAAAACCGCAGGTATAAGAAAATGAACGGCGTTTACTTTGCCGTTCTTTTATTTGCTCTCAAACTAGGACCGTTCTTCTCATGGCCTCTGCCTTTCTTCAAACCGCGACTCTTTGTGCCTGCGCTTGTGAGTGCCCTTTCAGCCCTTTTTGTGTGTTTATTGTAAACAATCCATTTTCTTTCTTTATCAGCTCTTATTGAAGAAGATGCTGTGTCAACAAGGATTATTTCAAAATAAGTGTGTTTTCCGTCCTCTCCAACCCAGTATGAGTTTAGGACTTCGGTATTGGGATATTTTTTGCCTGCTCTTTTTTCAGCCATCTGCTGTCTGTTTTCCCTTCTGGTGAGTTTTGTTACACCCATTCTTTTAGGGCGTCTTCCGCGGACAGGCCTTTTGTGCATACCTGAACCTTTTCTGATTCTTGTAAGTGCAATAACAAAGCCTTCTTTTGCCTTGTAACCAAGAGAGCGTGCCCTTGGAAGATTTGATGGGTCTTCAAGCCTTACAACAGAAGCATTATGCTGTCTCTGTTCCTGAACTTTCTTTCTGAAAAGCTCAGCAAAAGGATAATCCTTGCTTTTGGTCTTTTTGGCTTCGTTCTGAATTGTTTTCTTAATCTGCTTTGTTAAACTCATAAAAATCCACTCAAAAAAATGAGGTTTCTCTATTTAATAGAATTAATTTACTATTAGAGAAGCTATATAAAAGTATCTTTTAAATAGGACCTTGGGCTTATATCCCTAAAATAAAAAGAGGATTTTTAGGTCAGCACCAAAAAGACGAGAAAGCCCATTTGCAAAAAGAAGAGGAGACCCTATTCTGGAAATGCACAGAATAGATCCTCTAAGAACAAAAGCAATAACAAAACTTAATGGCAGAGTTTTGAAAAGAGGAGAACGTGTTTCAGTACCTGAGACAAGGAATGGGGTAGAAGGAACCCATGTTTTTGAATACAGCTCTTCAGCTTCAAATAATTTGAGATCTCTTGGATTCTTTCCAAAAAAGTAATTTTTAATCTTTTCCGAGCAAACTAAACATAATGCAAGAACTGCAATTGAACCGCTGCGAGCGTTGTGGAAAGGAAGCGAAGATTTTCCTAGGCTACGGACCGCACAGATTTTGCAAAGAGCATTTCAACGATTTTTTTGAAAAAAGAGTAAAGCGCACAATAAGACAAAGCAAAATGATTTCCTATGGAGAAAAAATTGCTGTTGGCGTTTCTGGCGGAAAGGACTCAATGGTTACATTACACTTACTAAACAAGCTCCTTGGAAACCAGAATAAAATTGAGGTAATAATGATTGATGAGGGCATCAAAGGCTACAGAGATAAATCAATGCAAGTCGGCATAAAATACTGTAAAGAAAATGGAATACCTTACCATGCTGTTGCTTATGAAAAAGAACTCGGAGTTGACATGGAAGGAGTTTTCAAAAAAATCCAGCAAGATGAAAAGTTAGGAAGTACGTGTGGTTTTTGCGGAGTTTTCAGAAGGCAATTTTTGAATTCAAAGGCGCTTGAAATCAAGGCAGATAAACTTGCAACAGGGCATAACCTTGATGATGAGGTACAAAGCATTGCAATGTCATTATTTGGAAACCAATTAGCAAGAATCGCGGGCCTTGGAGAAATTGCAGGAGTGAAAAAACATGATAAATTTGTTCCGAGAATAAAGCCTCTTTATGAAACCCCTGAAAAGGAAATAATTTCATACGCGGCCTTTAATGGAATAGAACATTACAGTGCGGAGTGCTGCCCATACTCATGGATGGCAAAGCGCAATCACTACAGGAAAATGATTAATGAATTAGAAGAATCTGTTCCTGGAACAAAGTATTCCATTCTTTCAACTTTCAGGGAATTAAAACCGATGCTTGTGCAAAAGGAACTTGAAAAAGAACCGCAGTTCAGTCAATGTGAAAAATGCGGTAGCCCATGCAGGGGAATTGTCTGTAATGTTTGCATCCAGCTTGAAAAGCTTGAGAAAATGCAATCCCAGAAAAAGGTTTCAAAAAGCCTGAAAAAGAAATCGAAGATTACATGCGTTGACACAAAAAATATGTAAAGGATTAAATAGCACAAGAACCAATTCTCATTTATGGCAAAGCACCCAATTAGACAAATTAAAAAACCTGGAAAACCAAAACGTTCTCCTGCAAAAAAATCAGAATAGGCAACTATTTCAAAAATGCCTAAAGCTACTGTTTTAAAGCTTTCCAAGGAAAAAATATCCTGTTGATGGGCTAGTGGTCTAGTGGTTATGACGTCACGTTGACATCGTGGAGATCGGAGGTCCGATTCCTCCCTGGCCCATACAACACTTTTTCTAAACTTTGCACCCAAAAAAAATCAGCGGTGAATTGAAATGAAATCTACTCCTGAATTTTGGGACAGAATGTACGAAATGCCTTTGGATGAAATACCTTGGGAAATAAATGATGCACCAATGCAGTTGAAAAATCTTGTTGAAAAAAGAAAAATAAATGGCATGTGCCTTGACATTGGATGCGGTTCTGGCAACTATTCAATATACCTTGCAAAAAACGGTTTTGATGTTACAGGAATAGATTATTCAAAAAAAGCTATTTCCATTGCAAAGAAAAAGGCAAAGGAAGCAAAGGTCAAAATAAATTTTTTTAACGGAAATATACAAGAATTTTCAAAAAAAACAAAAAAACAATTTTCATTTATACTTGATTACTGCATCCTACACCATGTTCCAAATGAAGAGCTCGGCAAACATGCAAAATGCAGTGCAGAGCTCCTTGAACAAGGCGGAAAAATATTACTTGCGTGTTTTTCAGAAAAAGATAATTTGAAAAGAAAAGCGGATGGCGTTTTCGGAAACAAAATGAATTTCAGGACACGTGAAGAAATTAAAAAAATTTATTCTAAAAATGGCTTTACTGAAAAAGAATATTCTGAATGCTTACTTGGAAAAATAAAACACCATAAAGGGCATTGTTTTTTGTTTGAAAAAAAATAAAATTATCTTATTTCCTGAACCTCAATCATGTTTGAATGCTGTTCTTTCCCTGAAGCCATGTTGCCTGTAAGTATAACCTTGTTCCCTTTCTTCAGCAATTTCTGTTTCATGAGAAGTGAAATTATTTCCCTTGAGGATCTTGGCTCCTTTTTCACGGCAACCGGAACAACGCCAAAGTAAAAGCCGAGCAGATTCATTGTCCTTTTTTTCCACGAAACGCCTATAACAGGAACTTTTGTCCTGAACCTTGAGATCATCTGGCAGGTATAACCTGATTTTGTGAACGCAATTATCCTGTTCACTTTCAGATAATGGCTCAGCCTGTAAATTGTTTTTGTTACAGAATCACTTGTACTTGAACTGAATTTCATGTCCACAAGGTTCGGCACCTTTTCCTCAACAGCCTCACACGCGGAACGCATTTCTTTAACAGATTCTACAGGATATGAGCCGATTGCGGTTTCGCCGGAAAGCATTAAACAGTCGGCTCCGTCAAGAACCGAATTTGCGATGTCCGAAACTTCAGCCCTCGAAGGGTAAGGATTTTTTATCATTGATTCAAGCATCTGGGTAGCTACAATAGAAAATTTACCTTCATTAAGGCATCGCATAATCATCTTTTTCTGCAGCAACGGAATCCTTTCCTTTTTCACCTCAACCCCTAAATCACCGCGGGCAACCATTATGCCGTCAGAAACAGAAAGGATTTCCCTGAAATTTTTCACACCCTCATTCGACTCTATTTTTGAGATTATTATGGGCTCGTCACCAAGGACCTTTTTCAATGCAAGCACATCAGATGCGGATCTGCAGAAAGAGAGCGCGAAAACATGCAGCCCTTTCCCCTTTGCCCACGAAATTATATTTTTGTCCCTCTTTGAAAGGGCAGGAAAATCAAGGCCGACACCCGGCACGTTAACCCCTTTATTGCTTTTGAGCTCGAATGAACCTGAAAAACCAAGCTTCAGTTTGCGGTCTTTTTTCTCAATTACTTTTGCACCGCACCTGCCGTCCTCAAAAAATATTTTTGAACCTACCTTCACATTAGAATAGAAATCCCTGTTGAATGAAAATTCGTCCTTTGCGGAGAAACCGAACCATGCGGTTGTGCCTCTTGAGACTGAAAGCGGATTTTTCAGCACGCATCTCATCTCAGGACCCTTGAGGTCGACCACAACAGGAACATCATTTGATACGGCTTTCACATTTGCCACCATCCTGTTGTACTGCCCAAGGTCACCGTGTGCGGTGTTGAGCCTGAAGGAATTCGTACCATGATTCAGCAACTTTTTCACCATTGCCTTTGATGAACTAGCAGGGCCGAGAGTCGCCATTATTTTAGTGGAATGGAACATAAGTAGAATAATCAATTTTCAGGTATTTAATTGGTTCTATTTCCTGTTTTTTGACTTTTTATCTTCCTTTGGTTCTGGAAGATTAGCTGTGCTTTTCTTTAATGCATCCTGGAACTCAGATAATTGCTGGAGCTTCTCATCAATGGATTTCAAGTAATCGCTTATTGCCTTGTCCCTGTCCATTATATGTTGAGCTAAATCAGTTTTTGTTTTATTGTAATCCTTTATGCTTTTGTTAACCGTATTCACA
>PCWY01000012.1:0-19493 GCA_002762975.1 Candidatus Diapherotrites archaeon CG11_big_fil_rev_8_21_14_0_20_37_9
GGTTTTGATGGTGGAATAACATTTAAGGTTGCAAAGCTTGCTGTGCAAAGCAGGTTATGGTATTTGTTTGAAATTGAACATGGCGTGTATAAGCTTAATTTTAATCCTGCAAACCCAAAGCCTGTTAAAGATTATTTGGAATTGCAGAAAAGGTTCAAGCATTTAAACGCGGAGCAGATTGAGCATATTCAGAGGCAGGCTAATGCAATGTATGATTTAATGCTTGAGCGTTCAGGATTGGCGCCAAAAAAGGAATAGTGTAATCTTTTTATTCTCGTCTTTTCATATTATTTTTATGTTTCAGAAATTCGGTGTAACCGGAGTAATTTTTGATATTCAGGGAAGCAAAAGATATTTTCTTATTCTGCACAGGGTATTGAACTGGAATGGTTGGGAATTTGTAAAAGGCGGAATTGATGAGGGTGAAGAGCCACTTGATGCAGTTCTTCGCGAAATAGAAGAAGAATCCGGTTTGACAAAAGTTTTTGTGGTTTCCCAGTTGCCAAGAAAAGTCACTTGGATTGCAAAAGAAACAAAATACACTTATACTCCATTTATTCTTAAAGGCGACATGAATGAGCCTATTAATTTAGAACAAGAAGTAATTGAACATGATGCCCACAAATGGGTTTTGCAGGAAGATGTTGAAAATTACTTGACTCATGAGGATAATAAAAAAATTTTCAGAGAAGCTTTGGAGGTTTTGCATAATGGAGAAAAGAATTGAAGCCAGAGTTTTTGGCAGAGTACAGGGAGTAAGTTTCAGGTACTTTATTCAACAGCAGGCCGATATCCTTGCGCTTTCAGGTTATACAAAAAATCTTTCTGATGGGTCTGTAGAAGTAGTTGCTGAAGGAAGACGTGATTATCTTCTTAAACTTCTTTTGGCTCTTGAAAGGGGTCCTCCGCTTGCAAGTGTAAGGGACATTGAAGTTAATTGGCATGAACCAAAAGGCGATTTTCAGGGATTTAAAATAGATAACTAATTTTGTACTGTAAGTACAGTTTCTTTTTCATTAAGTTGTCCGTTGATTGTTATTTTAATGACAAAAGTGTATGTTCCTGGAAGAACTTCACCTATTGGATTTACTAAAAAAGTTATTTCTCTTGAAGTTCCTGTTGAAAGTAGTTGTATTTCTCCATTAAATTTTTCATTAATTGGGTAAATGTCAAATTCTGTTTTTTCCTTTGCTGAAACAGAAACTGGTACTTTTGCTGCGTCACTTGCGGTGTTGTTTGTGACAGTAACAAATATTTTTGTTTGCTCTCCGCTTTTCACTGGATTTTTTTCAAACCTTGTTGAAAGTGCATCTTGTTTGAAACTCAAATCAACCTGGCTTATAAGAAAAATCAGTAGTAAAAAAATAATTACTGTAATCCCAATAATAAGGATTTTTTTTGCGTCTCCTTGTCTGAAGTCAAACTGGAAACCACCATCGTAAACGCCCATAGTATCACTCAAAATAGTGGGATTTAAAGTATTTAATTCTTATCTAAGGGCCTGTGCGATGAATTGTGTTCTTTTTAATCAGGGTAACACAAACAATTTGTCATCGTTTTTTCCATCCAACAATTCCAAACGAACACCAGCATCAATCCATGCGTGTGCATAGCTGAATGCTGCAAGTGCGGTTAATTTTTTTTCTTGTTTTAAGAAATATTTTCCATCTGAGAAATAAGACCTTGCCATTTCAAGAAGCTTTTTTGCCATTCTTTCCTTTTCTTCCCCAATGCCCTGTTTCAATTCTACTTTCTGCAGTGCCTGCTCTGTAAGATTCCTGTATTTCATTACTTTTTCATCAATATTTTCTTCATTTTCATTCATCAAGATCACTCATCGCTTTTATGCCTTCAATTTCTTTTTCGTTAAGTTTTCCGCATACAATAAGTGATTGTGGAAATGCCTTAAATTCAAAATTCTTTACTTGTTCCATTGTGCCGGCTTTGATTGTCTGCTTTTTGCTGCCAATTCCCGCAAGTCCTATGATGATGCTTTCTCCAAGCATGTTTTTTTCACGTTTGAGCTCAATCGTTTCAAGTAACGATATTGCGTGCTGAACACTCATCATTCTTTTCTCATCTTGCTTTATGTCAAGTAAACATAAAGTATGTAAACCGATTTTTTTGTTTTCAGTTATTACCTCATAAAAACTTTCGGGTTCATAACCGCCTTCATGGAAAACAATGCTTGTGGTTTTTCCAAATTTGTATCTTTCAAGTCCTGTAAATGCAACCATTTCAAAAATGCTTATTCCTGCCAGCATTTTTGTTTTAATTCCTTTTTTTTGTGCATCAAGAATTATTTGTAAATGTGTTGTCGCATTCATTGGGTTTCCATAAACACATAGAGCTATTTTTTTTAAGTGGCATTCGTCAAGTACCAATCCAAATTCTTCCTCTACCTGCTTCCTGCCCAACTCAGTAATGCCTTTTTCTATTATGTCTTCAAGGTCATCTTTTGTGCCCTGTGCATACTGGGATGTGTATGCTTCAATGTAAATTTTGTCACATTCTGCAAGGGTTTCTTTTGCCTCAATTGTGAGCTGTTTCGGATTCAAGCCTATTCCGATTATATAAAGCATGATAAAATTAATGTGGAGAAATATTTAAGATTCATGCTGCAGTTCATATAATAACTTTATCCTTGCTTGTTTTGCAGTTTTATTGACATCAGTCATATAATTCGGGGTTTCAAATTGTTCAAGAAATTCAGCTGCTTTTTGTGCCTGTTCTATTGCAAAATTTTCAGAAATTCCGACAACTTTTATAATATCTGGGTTGCCTTTTCTACTTCTGTGTAATTTTAATGCTTCAAGATGTGCCACTGCCTCTATTCCTGCCTGAAGAACAAAAGTAGTTCTTTCTTTTTTGCAAAGTTTTACAAGATCAGGAAGTGCATGAATTGCTTCAAGTTTTACTAATGCCCTTATTGCATATTCCTGCACAAATGAATCGACATCCTCTAGTCTTTCCGCAAGAGCTATTTCACTGCCTTTTGCTCCAAGTGCGCCTAGTGCCTCAACTGCAGCCCTTCTAACTTCCGGTCTTATATCAACAAGCCTTCGTTCAATAAGCCTAACGCTTTCGGTTGCTTTAATGTCAGTAAGCGCATGAATTGCAACATCCCTTGTTTCGGCATATTTTTCTTCAAGTAACAATTCAAATATTTCGACAAGTATTCTGGATTTTGGGAATCTTTCTTTCAGATTGTACACTGCAATTCTTTGGGTTGATTTATCTGTGTCAAGCAAATTAATCGCAATTTTTTGCTGTTCCTCGGGAAGTTGTTCTATTCTTCGTGCCAATTGTTCGTGTTCTTTATCCCTCGCAAGCACATCAGCAATTTTTCTTTTCAATCCTTCTTTGAATGCATGGCTTCTTGCAGCAAGTTGACTTTTATCCGTTAACGGTTGTCCAAACGCAGTTGGTATAATTTTTTCATGGCTACCTGCGGGTTTTTGGTTTTTCCTGAATAACAATGAAAAAAATCTTCGCATAATTAGAAAACAATTTTGAACTATTTAATGCTTTCACAAACAGGTTCCTGCGCCAAGTGTGAGGAGATCCCTTCCGCCTGTTGCAAACCCGAGGATTATTACCGCAATTTTAACGAAATTTGCAAAGTTCTTGTCTTTTACATCCTGATCAATGTAATGGATTATCAGCAGTGCAAGTGCTATTTTTACAAGGATAAAAAGTCCCGGATTTACTCCTAGTATTGCATCGCTTAGCGGGTGTTGTTCTCCGCAGGTGTAAATATTTGTTGCGACAAAAGTTGCGGAACCATCAAGTACCTGACCTGCAACAACAAGAATATTTAATTTATCCGAAAAGAATTTTTTTTCCTTTAATTCAACAATTATTTTCACTACTAAGGTTATTGCAATAACCATTCCAATTACAATGAAGAATCCTTCCCATGCTCTGAAAATACTGAATTCGTAAAGCACAATAGGCAGGGAAATAACTAAGCCGATTCCGCCGAAAATTTTTGCAAATTTGCTCTCATCTGCTTTTGCAATTTTTTTTGCAATAAGAAGTGCCGCAATTGTTATACCTGCTGTTAAGAACCAAATTCCAGGGGTGAAAGTGAAAAACCCAGGGTCAAGGATATTACATGTTTTGTGCAAGATGCCCATGTCATTAAGGACTCTGAGCGCAGAGCCGAAAACAATGAATGGAAGCAGTGCAAGTGCAAAACCGTAGCTGAATTTAATGTCCTGTTTTTTAAGTAAAGGATAAAGCCAGAAATAAACAATAACAAAAAGAATCAGCGCATAAACGCTCGTATTCACAATATTGTAGCCTTGTACGCTAGGGTCAAGTACTGGCCTGCAAAAGTTTTCAAAAAGGAAATCCTGAACCATCTTTTTATATTTAATTCAGTTAACTTATTTAATCTTATGTTGAATTCAGGAATTGAAGTTGAAAAGGCATACGCCCAGAAAGTAAGGCTGTTTCTCCAGCAAAATGGTTTTTTTGACGGCCGATTCAGGGTTATTAGTGGTTCTGAAAAAGTTGTTTTTCCCTGCATTGATATGCCGAAAAAGGATTTGGTTGCACTTAAAAAACTGCATTCTTCTGTAAAAAAAATCAGCGTAGGTTTTTCCGGCAGACCGCGAAAGCCAAGGAATATGAAACAAGCTCTTTTCGGAAAGCTTTCGGAAAAAGAACTTTCATTTGTGCCAAGTGCTTTTGATTCCCTTGGGAATGTTGCGATTATTGAAGTGCCTAAAGAATTAAAAGGAAAAGAAAAACTATTGGGCGAAGCGCTACTTGAGGTTCATTCATCATTTGCTTCGGTATATTTGAAGACTGGTGCACATCAGGGTATTTTCAGGGAGGAACCTGTGAAGCTTGTTGCGGGAAAGCGAAAAAAATTTGCTATTTACAAGGAACACGGTTGCACATTTCACATTTCTATTGGGAAAGTTTTTTTTTCACCTCGTTTGTCTACTGAGCGAAAAAGAATTTCCGGAAAAATAAAAAAAGGCGAACACGTTGCTGCACTTTTTGCCGGTGTTGGTCCTTTTCCAATTGTGTTTGCAAAAAATTCAAAAATGGAAAAAGCAATTGCAATTGAACTAAACCCACAGGCTGTTAAAGATATGGAAGAAAATGTTTTGTTGAATAAGGTTTCAGGAAAAGTGGAGCCTGTTCTTGGTGATGTGAAAAAACTTGCTGAAAAATATGCTGGAAAATTTGACCGAGCTGTAATGCCTCTTCCAAAAGGTGGAGAAAATTTTTTGCAGGATGCAATTAAATTCATTAAACCAAGTGGCGGGATAGTGCATTACTATCAGTTCACTTCCAGAAAAGACCCTTATACGATTCCGCTTCAGCAGATAAAAAGCGCTTGTTCTTCACTTGGAAAAAAATTCAGGGTTGTTGAAAAGAGAAAAGTAAGGGAATTTGCACCTGATATAATTCAGATAGTAATTGATTTCAGGGTTCAATAGTAGCATCTTTTTATTCATTTGTATCCTAAGCTAATATAAAAAAACTTTTTATTGTTTCAATGGTTCTCTTTATTTTGTTCCTTGCTGGGTGCATAGGAAGTCAGGTTCCTGAATGCGTTCCGGATACGCATATTTATTTAATTCTGCACAAAAGCACAACATCTGCTTTTTTCGACAATAGCATTAATAAGTGTTTTTCTGCTCTTTTTATTTGGTAAGTATGAATATTGTTTTACTGGGTCCTCCTGGGACCGGAAAGGGAACTATTGCCCAATTTATAAGCGAGCGTTTCGGCTGTGTGCATGTTTCCACTGGTGATTTGCTCAGGGAACAGGTTGCGCGCAAAACTGATACTGGAAAAAAAATTGAGCCTATAATGAATTCGGGTCAGCTTGTATCCGATGAAATTGTGCTTAACGTTCTGAAATTAAAGTTGTCTGGGATTGGCACAAGATTTATTCTTGATGGTTTTCCAAGGACTCTTGAGCAGGGTGAATTATTGGAGCCGATTCTTTCCGAATTGGACATTTCCCTTAATGTTGTTCTTGAAATTTATTCTTCGGATGATATTATTGTGAAACGCCTTTCGGCAAGAAGGCAATGCACCTTATGCAAAAGAATTTACGGCCTTGATGTTCCGTCCAAAGAACCTGGGATTTGTGATGATTGTCAGGGCTCAACAATATTGCGTGATGATGATAAGCCTGATGTTGTGATGAAAAGGCTTAAACTTTACAAAGATGTCACTGAACCTTTGGTGGATTTTTATACTAAAAAAGGTTTGCTTGTGAAAATTGATGGAAACAGGTATTTGCAGGAAATTTTCAAAGGAGTTGAAAAGGTTTTGCACGAATTTGAGTAAGCACTTTCCGGATTATTGCTTTTTATTATAATTAGTTTTTTGCCGCTTGTAGCTGATTACTGCTATTTTAAAGTTTTTTGCAATAAAACATTTTATTGTTTCAAAATGATTGTAATGAAGTTTGGAGGAAGCTCTCTTGCTGACTCTGAAAAAATCAAGAATGTTTCTGAAATAATAAAATCTAATTTAACGAACAAGCCTATAGCTGTTTTTTCCGCAATTGGAAAAACAACGGATGCTCTTCTTATTGCAGGAAACAATGCCCTACTTGGCGAGGTAAATATTGAGCTTATCAGAAAAACCCATTCTGATGTCATTTCAGAGCTCTCGCTTGCGCCAGATCTTGTAGATGATTTGCTTGCCGAGCTTGAAGATTTAATAAAAGAAATAAGCAGGGTAAAGGAATTAACCCTAAAGGAAAAAGATTATCTTGTGTCATTCGGTGAGCGGATGTCAGTAAGAGTAGTTTCTGCGTATCTTAATTCTATAGATGTTCCCGCAAAATTCTTTGATGGTTGGGATGCGGGATTTATAACCGATTCAAATTCAACTAATGCTTTGGTTTTGGATGAAAGTTATGAAAGAATATTTTCAAACTTTTCCCATTTAATGAAAAAGTATGAGTTCACTCCAATAGTCACTGGGTTTATAGGCAAAGATGTTGAGGGGCACATTACTACTTTTGGTAGAGGAGGTTCAGATTTAACCGCTTCAATTATCGGTGCGGCTTTGATGGTTGACGAAGTGCAGTTTTGGAAGGACGTTGCTGGTATTTTAACTGCTGATCCTAAATTGGTCGGATCTGCAAAACTGATTTCAAAAATTTCTTTTGATGAAGCGTCTGAAATGGCTTATTTTGGTGCAAAAATCATGCACCCGCGTTCAATTGTTCCTGCAATGAGAAAAAATATTCCTGTTAGGGTTAAAAATTTTTTCAATGTGGAAGGAGAGGGAACTTTGATTATGCAAAAAAGAGAATATGGCAATGAATTGGTTAAGGCCATTTCCCTAAAAAAGGACATTACCCTAGTGGATATTGTTTCAACAAGAATGCTGAATCAAATAGGTTTCACGTCAAAAGTATTTGGTGTTTTCGAGGAAGAAGGCCTTTCAATTGACATGATTTCCACAAGTGAAGTCAGCATTTCTTTGACTTTGGATAATGGAAAAAATCTTGGAATGCTACTTGAAAAGTTAAAGAGACTTGCTAAAGTCCATATAACCAAGGGAAATGCGATAATCAGTTTAATCTGCAATATTGAAAAATCTTCGGAAATACTTGCAATGGTTTTTGCCGAGTTAAGGAATAAAGATATTAATGTAAAAATGATTTCCCAGGGCGCATCAAAAGTGAATATTGGGTTGGTTGTTGATAATTTACAGGCGGAAGAAATAGTAAAAGTTTTGCATGACTTATTTTACGGGGGGATTAAATGAAAATCGCTTTGATAGGCTATGGAAAAATGGGGAAAATGGTTGAGGCAAAGGCTTTGGATAGAGGTCATAAGATTGTTTCGATAATTGATCCAAAAGAGGAAAAGGCAACACATAGAGAAATAAGCGAGGAATCCTTAAGTGGTGCGAATGTTTGCATTGATTTTACCCACCCTTTAGTTGTTGTTGAAAACATAAACAAGGTTTCCGGATTTGGAAAAAACATTGTTGTCGGAACAACTGGGTGGTATGACCAGCTTGATTCGGTAAAGGAAGAAATTGATTTGAATAAAACGGGCTTGATTTACGCCTCGAACTTTTCTGTAGGTATGAATATTTTGTTCAAGCTTACTGAGTATGCCGCAAAAATTTTTGATAATTTTTCCGATTATGATGTTGCGGGCATAGAATATCACCACAACAAAAAAGCCGACAGTCCGTCAGGAACAGCGAAATCATTGGCTGAAATTATTCAGGAAAATATTGCAAGGAAAAAGAGAATTAATTATGATAAAATTGACAGGAAAATCGAGGATGATGAACTGCATTTTGCATCGCTTAGGGTTGGTTCGGTTCCTGGAACTCATAAAATTTTGTTTGATTCAAATGCGGATACTGTAGAATTAAGTCATACTGCCAGAAATAGAGAGGGGTTTGCACTTGGCGCGGTAATTGCGGCAGAATGGATTAATAAGAAAATTGGTGTGTATACTATTAATGACCTGATGAATGAGGTCATAAAATAAGGGGGATTCTAAATGGAAATAGCGGGAACATATACTGCATTAATAACGCCATTTAAAGGGGGTGAAGTTGATTATGATGGTTTGAAGAAAAATATTCAGTTTCAGCTGGATAATGGAATCAGCGGGATTCTTCCATTGGGTACTACAGGAGAAACTCCGACCTTAACAAGCGAGGAAAAAGATAAAGTTATTCAGGTGGCTGTTGAGGTCGCGAAGGGAAAAGTTCCTATTATGGTTGGCACGGGAAATTATTCCACTAAAAATACTATTGAAAATACCCTGAGGGCAAAGGAGCTTGGTGCGGACATTGCATTGATTGTTACTCCCTATTACAACAAGCCGACTCAGGAAGGAATTTACCTGCATTTTAAGGCAGTGAATGATGCTGTTGACATACCTATTATGGTTTATAATATTCAGGGAAGGACAGGCAAAAATATTGAAACCTCCACGTTGAATAAAATTGCGTCATTGAAAAATGTTATTGGGGTAAAGGAAGCTTCAGGAAATGTCGGCCAGATGACTGATGTCCTTGAATTGGTTTGTGGGGGTCATCCTGATTTTAATGTAATGAGCGGGGACGATGGCTTAACATTGCCTTTGATGGCTCTTGGGGGAAAGGGTGTTGTTTCGGTTGTAAGTAATCTTGTTCCTGCACAGGTTGTTGCAATGGTTGACGCCGCACAAAAAGGTGACTTTGAAAAAGCAAGGAAATTGCATTTTAAACTTCTCCCGATTTTCAAAGGCGCTTTCATTGAAACCAATCCAATGCCGATTAAGGAAGCCATGAACCTCTGCGGTATGCCTGCGGGCGGTTGCAGGTTGCCTTTGTGTGAAATGGAAACGCAGAACAGGGAAAAATTAAAACAGGTTTTAAAGGAAATGAAGCTTATTTAAAGTTTCATCTCCTTTTATTTTTTTTTGAAGTTTGAAGTGATAAAAATGAAAAAATTCAATATAGGCATACTTGGCGCAACAGGGATGGTGGGACAGAACTACATTTCCCTTTTGGAAAACCACCCTTGGTTCAATGTTACCTGGCTTTCCGCTTCGGAAAGGTCGGCGGGAAAGAAGTACTGTGAAGCCGTTTCAGGAAGGTGGCACATGCAAAAGGAAATTCCTTCGCAGGTAAAAAACTTGCGCATAAAAAAAATTTCCGATATTGCTGATTGTAAAGCAAACTGTGATTTTGTTTTTTCCGCACTTGATTCCGGTGTCGCAAAAGAATTCGAGGAAAAATATGCTAAAGCTGGCATTCCTGTTGTTTCAAATGCTTCAACTCACAGGCATACAAAGGATGTTCCGATGATTATTCCTGAAATCAATTCCAGGCATCTTGAAATAATTCCCGGACAAATGAAGAGTCACGGATGGGACAAAGGATTTATTGTTGTGAAACCAAATTGTTCCCTGCAAAGCTATATGACTCCTCTTTTTGCTTTGCATGAAAAATTCGGTGTTGAAAAAGCCATTATTTCAACTTTGCAGGCGGTTTCCGGTGCGGGTCATCCAGGTGTTTCTTCGTTTGATATAATTGATAATGTTGTGCCATATATTGGTGGCGAAGAAGAAAAATCCGAAAAAGAGCCATTAAAAATACTTGGAAAAATTGACGGCAATGAAATAAAATATTTTGATGGCCTTGAAATTTCCGCTCATTGCAACCGCGTTCCGGTTATTGATGGTCATTTGGCATGTGTTTCGGTGAAATTCAGGAAAAAACCATCAAAAGAGGAAATTCTTGATTTATGGGAAAAATTCAGGGGTATTCCGCAGGAGCTTGACCTTCCTTTTGCGCCAAAACAACCAATTATTTATAGAGACGAAGCAGACAGGCCACAGCCGAGGCTGGATAGGGATTCTGATAAGGGGATGGCAGTAACTGTAGGGCGGTTGAGGGAATGCAATGTGTTTGATTATCGTTTTGTAGGGCTTTCACATAATACTGTAAGGGGTGCAGCAGGTGGCGGTATTCTGAATGCGGAATTGCTTGTTAAACAGGGCTACATTAACAGGTAGTTTCTTTTAAGTTTTAACAGGTATTATAAAAATAATGAAGGTGCTTTTTTTTGACCACAATAAACCATGCTTATGACAAACTTGTTTCAGGTTATCTTTTTCCGGAAATAAATAGGCGCGTTAAGGAATTCCAGAAAAATAATCCTTCTGCAGAAATATTAAAGCTCGGCATCGGAAATACAACCCAACCGCTGGCAGAATTTGTGGTTTCTGCAATGAAAAATGGGGTAAATAAGCTTTCTGATGAAAAAACTTACACTGGTTACGGCGATGAGCAGGGCGATACAAGACTTAGGCAGGCAATAGTTGAGTATTACAAAAATCTTGGGGTTGAAATTCAGGATGATGAAGTTTTTGTAAGCGATGGCGCAAAGTGCGATGTTGCAAATATTCAGTCTATTTTTAGCCAGGACAGCAAAGTTGCTGTTCAGGATCCTGTGTATCCTGTTTATGTTGATACCAATGTAATCGCAGGAAGAACAGGAAAAGCTCTGGAAAATGGCGGTTTTGAGGGTATAATTTATATGCCATGTACCGAGGAGAACAATTTTTTTCCTGATTTGCCCAAAGAGAAGGCGGATTTGATTTATCTGTGTTCTCCAAACAATCCAACCGGTGCAACCGCCACAAAAGATCAGTTAAAAAAATTCGTGGATTATGCAAGAAAGAACAAATCAATAATAATTTTTGATGCCGCTTATAATGAATTCATTTCGGATTCTGATTTGCCAAAAAGCATTTATTTGATTGAAGGCGCAAAGGAATGTGCAATTGAAATAAACAGCCTTTCAAAAAGTGCGGGATTTACAGGGGTCAGGCTTGGATGGACGATAGTTCCGAAAAGCACGGTTTGTGAAAACATTGAAGAAGGTAAACTTAATTCAATGTGGAATCGAAGGCAGACCACAATGTTCAATGGCGCATCCAACATTGCCCAGGAAGGTGGAATTGCCTCCCTTTCTCCTGAAGGCATGCGCCAGAACAAGGAAATAATCGATTATTACATGGAAAATGCAAGAATTCTCAAGCAATGCCTTGAAGAAAAAAAACTGTCCTTTGTTGGGGGGGATAATTCCCCTTATCTTTGGGTAAAAACTCCCAATAATATGAAATCATGGGATTTTTTTGACAAGCTTTTGAAAGAAGCGCATGTTGTCTGCACTCCAGGATCAGGCTTTGGAAAGAGCGGCGAAGGATTCATAAGGCTGAGCGCATTCGGAAATAAAGCCAACCTAAAAAAAGCGGCGGAAAGCATAAAGAAAAATATGAAAATATAATTTAATTGGGAAAAACATGAACAATGATAATGACTTGCATTTTACAAAAGAGCAGATTGAGAAAATAACTGAGACTTACTCTACGCCTTTTCACATTTATGCTGAAGAAGGGATAAGGCAGAATGCAAAAAACCTCAAAACTGCTTTCAGCTCTTTTAATGGTTTCAAAAATTATTTTGCGGTAAAGGCCTGTCCTAATCCGTATATTTTGGAAATTCTGAAAGAAGAAGGCATGGGTGTTGACTGCAGTTCCCTTCCTGAATTATTGTTGGCTGAGGCATCGGGTTTTAAAGGGGAAGAAATAATGTTCACCTCCAATAATACTCCTGCAAATGAATTCCAAAAAGCAGCTGAACTTGGGGCAATAATAAACCTTGATGACATTACACACATCCCTTTTATTGAAGAGCATATCAGAATTCCTGAGTTAATTTGTTTCAGGTACAATCCGGGGCCTCTGCGAAAAACATCCGAGGGAAATGTAATTGGGAATCCGGAAGATGCAAAGTACGGGCTTACCCGCGACCAGATTTTTGAGGCATATAAAACAATGCGCGATAAGGGGTCCAAAAGGTTCGGGCTACATACAATGGTTGCATCAAACGATTTGAATCCTGAGACTTTTAAGGAGACTGCTTCAATGCTTTTCGGCCTGGCTATTGAAATTTTTGAAAAATTGGGGATAAAAATAGAATTCATAAACCTCGGAGGTGGAATAGGAATCCCTTATAAGCCAGAACAAAAGGAAATAAATCTGGTAGAGCTTGCAGAAAAAATTAAGGCGGTAATTGATGAGAAAAAAGTTTTTGAAAAACTCCCCGGGTTAAAGATTGTTATGGAAAACGGCAGGATGATAACAGGACCTTTTGGTTATCTGATAACAAGAGCAATTCATGAAAAACATATTTACAAGGGGTATATCGGTGTTGATGCTTCAATGGCAAACCTGATGCGTCCCGGAATGTATGGTGCTTATCATCACATTACAGTATTGGGCAAAGAAAACGCAATGGCAACAAAAACTTACAGCATTGTCGGATCATTATGCGAGAACAATGATATGTTTGCAATACAGAGAAAATTTCCTGAAATAAAAATCGGCGATTTACTGGCTATTCATAATGCTGGTGCGCATGGGCATGCAATGGGATTTAACTATAATGGCAAGTTACGTTCTGCGGAATTGCTTTTGAGGAAAAACGGGGAAGTGAAATTGATAAGGAGAGCGGAAACCGAAAAGGATTATTTCCTAACATTGGATTTTCCCGATTCAGAGTATTCAGGTTTAAGCAGGGATTAGGGGTTGATTTTATGGAAGTAGTTATTGTTGGAACTGTAGCATTTGATGATTTGAAGACGCCTTTTGGCGAAAGGGAAAAAGCACTTGGGGGATCAGCTACTTTTGCTTCGCTCGCGTGCTCGCTTTTTTCCAAAGCGTCAATTGTTTCAATTGTTGGAGAAGATTTTCCAAAACAACATCTTGATTTTTTGGAATCAAAGGGTGTTGATACAAAAGGCATTGTCGTGAAAAAAGGCTCAAAGACATTCCATTGGAAAGGAGAATACGGTTCTGATCTGAACAGTGCAAAAACGCTTCAGACTGATTTGAATGTTCTTCTTGAATTCAAACCTGTACTTAGCGAAAAGCAAAGGGAATCAGATTTTCTTTTTCTTGGAAACATTGATCCTGATTTACAATTGGATGTTCTTTCCCAGATGAAAAAAAGGCCTGGTCTTGTTGTTGCGGATACAATGAATCTTTGGATTGGTATAAAGCGCGACAAGGTTCTTGAGGTAATTAAAAAAGTGGACGTTGTTTTGATGAACGATGCCGAGGCACGTCAGCTTTTTGGAACAAAAAGTCTTGTTGAATCAATGAAAAAAATTATTGAATTGGATTCAAAAATTGCGATTATAAAACAGGGTGAGTATGGAAGTGTTCTTTTCATGGATGGAAAATATTTTTCCTGCCCGGGTTATCCGTTGGAAGATATTCAGGATCCTACTGGTGCAGGAGATTCTTTCGGCGGCACACTTATTGGTTACCTTGCGAAAACAAAAGATTTTTCCGAGGCAAATATCAGAAAAGCGATTGTGTATGCTTCGGCTGTTGCATCTTTTAATGTTGAAGGATTTTCAGTTGAGAGGCTGAAAGAAATTTCTCTTGCTGATGTTGAGGCGCGCTTCAATGAGTTCAGGGATTTTGTAAAATTTTAATTTTCTAATCTTTGTTAAATCTTGTGCCTACCGGAAACGGATAAGTTTTATTTCCTGAATCTTTGTTGAATCCTCTGATTGGAGATATTCTTTGTCTTACTATTCCACGATTTCCATGGTTTGTTAAATAAGTGACATTTTGTTCTCGGATGTATGTTTTAATTGTGGTTTCGGAAATTCTTAATGGGCGTGCAATTAACTCCATCCAAAAACTAAATTGTTTTTTTCCGTTAACCTATGGTGCGAGAATCCTAATTGTTTCTTTAATTGTATATTTGATTTCGCCTGTGCTTAAAGTCGGATGTTCGCTTGCAGTTTTTATAAATCGTTTTGCCCTGTTTAACGCTCCTGCTTGGCTTGTTGGATTTTCATGTTTTTCCATTGGTTCAATACTAATTGATTTTCTTTTTTTTGGCATTTATTTAGAATAGTTTATTTTGGTACTTAATTCTTTTGTTTTGGTTTCTGGGTTTGTCCCTAAACCCTTTTAAATGGTTTCAGACGCTTATTTTTACGTGATTTTATGGGTTATGATGTAAAGGATATTAAGTTAGCAAAAGAAGGTAAATTGCAGTTAGAATGGGCAGAATCCCATATGGGTGCTTTAGTAGAGGTTAGAAAGCGTTTTGAGAAAGAAAAACCTTTGAAAGGCTACAGAGTTGGTATGGCTTTACATGTTACAAAAGAAACAGGGATTTTAGTAAGAACACTTATTGCAGGTGGAGCAGAAGTTGCTATTACTGGTTGTAATCCTTTAAGTACGCAAGATGATGTTGCAGCAGCTCTAGCAGATGAAGGGGTTAATGTTTATGCAAAAAAAGGCGAAACAAACAAAGAGTATTATGAGTACTTAAATAAAGTTCTCGATTTTAAACCTACAGCAACAATTGATGATGGTTTAGATTTGGTTTCCGAAATTCATACTAAAAGGCCTGAACTTATTGATGGTTTAACAGTTGGAACAGAAGAAACAACTACTGGAATTATCAGATTAAAATCAATGGTTAGAGAAAACGCTTTGAAATATCCAGTAATTGCGGTTAATGATAATAAAACAAAACACTTGTTTGACAATTATTATGGGACTGGTCAAAGTACTCTTGATGGTATTTTAAGAGCTACAAATATTTTGTTTTCAGGAAAAACCGTAGTTGTAGTTGGCTATGGTTCTTGTGGGAAGGGAGTTGCACTTAGAAGCAAAGGTCTTGGTGCAAATGTAATTGTTACTGAAGTTGAACCCATTCCAGCTTTGCAGGCAAAAATGGACGGGTATAGAGTAATGAAAATGGAAGAAGCAGCTCATTTAGGGGATGTTTTTGTAACAGTTACTGGAAACAAAAATGTTATTCCACAAAGTGTAATGCCAACCATGAAAGATGGAGTTATACTTGCTAATTCAGGTCACTTTGATTCTGAGATAGATGTCCCTGGTTTGGAAAAATTAAGTGTGGGTAAAAAAAGAATGAGGTGGCAATTGGATGAGTATACTATGAAAGATGGTAAAAAAATCAATTTGTGCGCTGAAGGAAGATTAGTAAACTTAGGTGCTGCTGAAGGACATCCTTCAGAGGTCATGTCCTTAAGTTTTTGTGGTCAAGCTCTTGCTCTTGAATATGGGTTGAAAAATGAATTAGATGTTAATTTGCACATGCTTCCTGAAGAAGTGGATAAGAGCATTGCTCAACTTCAATTGGATGCAATGAACGTAGAAATAGATAAACTTACTGAAGAGCAAATAAAATATTTGAGCAGTTGGAAAGAGGGGACATAATTAAATTCCCCTTAGTTCCTAGTTCTTTTTATGAAAATAATTTTAGTTTCTATTATTTTTCTAATCCTTTTCAGCGGATGCGTTCAGAAAAGTAATGAATTTACTTTAATGCATGATGGCATTGAAAGAACCTACCTGCTTTATGTTCCTTCTGATTATAATGCAGTTAATGCTTATCCGCTTTTGGTTGTGTTCCATGGCGGCGGAGAAAATGCACAGACAATGGAACGTAAAACCCGATTTTCGGATTTGGCCGAAAAGGAAAAATTCATTGCCGTTTATCCGAACGGTATAGGTTTTCTTGGAGATAAGGTACTTTCATGGAACTCTGGCTATTTGAAAAGTTATGCTTCCGAAAAAAATGCTGATGATGTTGCTTACACAAAAATGCTCATTGAAAAAATTTCCTCCGAATACAACATTAATCCTGATATGGTTTATGCTGCAGGTCATTCAAATGGCGCAATGATGGCTTATCGCGTTGGTGCTGAGCTCTCTGATAAATTTGCGGTGATTGCTTCTGTTTCAGGTTCAATTGGTGGCAGTGAATCTGAAAATGCGCCAACATACATTATTCCTATCCCTGAGTATCCTGTTTCGGTTATTGCAATTCACGGGAAAAAGGATCAGCATGTGCTTTATGAAGGCGGCAAATCCGTTTTGGGGGTTGGGGCACAAAGGGATAGGGTTGATATGGCGGCAATTGATTCTGTTGATTTTTGGGCTCAGTATAACGAATGTGCAGAGGAACATAATTTTCCTTTTAATGAATCAGAAACTGTTTTTGTGGATGATTTTTCTTTATGTGAAGGAGGTTCTGAAGTAATTCTGTATACTCTTGAAAATGGCGATCATGGTTGGCCAGGTGCAAGAGATGGCATTGACGGCAGCTCTAACCCGGAGCTTGATGCAACTTATATTATATGGGATTTTTTCAAAAATCATCCAAAAGTACAAAAATAATGCTTTTTTTGATTTTTTTTTTTGCATTTTGAGTTAGGTTTATATACTAGTTTAATTATTTAAAAATCATGCTTAAACAATTTTTGTTTTTTTTATTGGTTTTATTTTTTGCAGGCTCGGCTCTTGCTGTCCATTCAGTTACTGTTTTTCAGCCAAACGATTCCAATAATCTGAAAGGCACGGTTGGTGTCAGTTTTAACATTACTGATGGTAACTTTTTGGAAGCTATCCACGATGTGAACCTGAGCATTGCGATAAGCGCTACTGCAGGTGTTTTCACAACTTATCTTGTTCAGGATGTGAATGCGGATACTTATTGTGGTGCAGGTGCGTCTTATGCTGATGTTAATTGTACTTACACTTTTGTAACTACTGGAGTTTCTGATGGAAATTATTTCCTTGATTTAAATGTATTAACTTTCCTTGTTGCCGGTCCTGATGACCAGAACCATGTGACTGATTCCTCTGATGCTAATTTTTTGATTGACAATACTGTTTCAGGTCTTACTATAACTTCCCCTACTAATACGCAGACTTATACTTTAGGTAATGATGTTGTGCTTGTTTACACAAGCCCCGATACAGATATCGCAAAATATTGGGTTCAGGCGGATTCTGCAGGGGTAATTGATAATGGTACTGCTTTGAGTTATACTTTTTCAAATCTTACTATAGGGTCGCATGTTTTGTATGTTAATTCAATGGATAATCTTGATAGTAATAGTGCTGTTGCAAGTGTGAATGTTACTATTGTCGGTCCGCCAGGCGGAACGGTATGCGGGGATAATGTTTGTAATGGTGGAGAAAGTTCATATAGTTGTCCTTCTGATTGTGGTGCAGTATGCGGAGATGGTGCCTGTACTGGAACTGAAAGTGTGAATACATGCCCTGCTGACTGCGGTCCTGCTGTTGTTTGCGGTGATGGTGTTTGCGGTGAAGGTGAAACAAAAGTGAATTGCTCTGCCGATTGTGGTGCTCCTGTTCAGCCTGAGGGTGATGAGCCTATTGATGATTCTGAAACTGGCACAGGCGATTCCGGTACTCCTGTGGTTCCTGATGAGCAGCCTGTGTGTACTGTTTCAGAGTGTAATGATGGTAATCCCTGCACTTCCGATAGTTGTGGGACGTCAAGTTGTGTAAATATTCCTGTTGCTGATGGTACTGATTGTGGTGCTGGTTTGATGTGCAAATCAGGCGAGTGTATCCAGAAACCTGCAGTTGATGTTACTATAAATACACCTTCAGATAATAGCGGGCTCCTTGTTGGAGGAGTTATTGTAGTTGTGCTTATTGCTGCTTTGTACTTATTTTATTTTAAAAAGTAAGCCTGTTTTTTATTTATGCGTGTAAAGTTTTTGCTTCTGGTTTTTGTCGGATTAGTTTTATTTTCCTTTGGCGCTTATTCTGCTTCGTGCGGGGATTCATCCTGTGATTCTGGGGAAAATTCATGCACCTGCCCTTCTGATTGTGGTGTTTGTGAAGGCGAGGTTTACGGGAGAGCATGTGCCAATTATTTTTGTACTGATTCAAGCATTTGCTCAATTCAGGTAATACCTAATTGCTGTGGAAACCAATCCTGTGAAGAAAGTGGGGATTATTTGGAAAATTATGGTTCGTGTCCTGCTGACTGCGAGCCAAAAAATGTGAACATTACGGTTATTTCCCCTAATGCTAATTACAAGGCAAGGTATGGTGAAGAAATTCTTTTTTCTGTTTTTGTTGATGCCGATGGCCGTGGTGTTGCAGGTCCTGATGTTATTGTAAAGGGACCTTTCAGGGATTTTACCCTTTTTAATGATGGTTTGCATGACGATAACAGGTTTAATGATGCGTTCCATGCTGCTTATGCTTCTGTTTTGCCTGAATTTGAAGCGGGTTTGTATGATCTGAATTTTTTAACTTCTTTTAGGGGAGTTGATGGTAATGCGTCTATGCAAATTGAAGTTTATCCTTTTATAGATTCTGAATTATTTGTTCCTGCTGAGCATGAAATCGGAAATTTTTTTGATGTGAATGGTTATCTGTCTATAAACGGAGTTCCTGTTTCAATGCCTTTCACTGCTTCAATAATTTCTGATTTGAATGTGGTAAATTCACAGAAAATTGTTTCATCTGAAGATGGATCTTTTGTTTTTTCTTATCGTTCGACTTTGCTTGATTCTCCTGGTTTGTGGACTTTCATGCTTTTTGGAAAGGATTCTTTTGGAAATGATTTGAATGTTTCTTTTCCTGTAGAGGCATTTGAACCTGGTGCTGTCAAACAGAGGTCGATTGAATTTGTAAAAGAAATTTCTCAAATTTATTCTTTTGGTGAAGGCGTTGAAATTGCTGTTCTGATAAAGGATGGTAATATTGTTGCTGCTGATGTTGATTCTGTTGTAGCTTATATAGGTGGAACAAAAGGCATTCTCAATAAAACAGGGGATTTATTTGCAGGAACTATTGTTGTTCCTAATAATTCTGTTGAAAATGAAACACTTGTTTTGCGGGCTTTTAATTCCAATGGTGGTGTTATTGCTGTTGCTGATGCCATTTTTGATGTATTGAAACCTTCTTTGTATGTGGAGATTGTGCGTCCGGTTGATAAACTTTTGAAGGTTGGAGAAAAAGTTGATTTTGTTGTGATTGTAACTGATTCGTTTGGTTCGCTTGTAGGTGGTGCTGATGTTTATTCTTTGTTTAATGGTAAAAAACTGGGTTTGTCTGAAACTGATAAAGGGGTTTTTTCCGGGGTTTATGAAATTG
>PCWY01000012.1:19591-20039 GCA_002762975.1 Candidatus Diapherotrites archaeon CG11_big_fil_rev_8_21_14_0_20_37_9
AGCCTTACCACAGAGGCGCCAGAGGACGAGTTTGCTGCCGGCAAAGGCGTTGTCGTCGAGTAGCAAGATGACAAAAGAACCCTTGATACTCGGGTTCTTTTGTGTTTTACTGGGAAAGCTGCACTCGAGCCAAGGAGGGCCCATGAAGCAGCGTACTCCCTCGCCCAAGAAGGGCGAAGACGACAAGAAGGAGACAGGGGCTCGCCCCACGTCGCCGATGCGGGTCGGGAGCTGGCGCAACGCCAGCATCCCCATGAACGATCCCAACTCGGTCTTCTAGCGACCCCGCGTCGCTGATCACGGACCCCACCCGGCCTTGCCTGGGTGGGGTTCAACGCTCACTTGATGTGGATAACTGATTCGGATTATGCGGCGTAAGGTACATTTTGGGCGGGATAAAAAGTAGAATTTCCATCTAAGGTAAGCGCAGAAATGCGGTTTTTTTAGT
>PCWY01000051.1 GCA_002762975.1 Candidatus Diapherotrites archaeon CG11_big_fil_rev_8_21_14_0_20_37_9
TTTTTATAATCCGAGGAGTAAAAGTTTATCATAAAAAAACCCGTGGGGTCAAACAGAATGAAAAAAGCCAGAAAACATTTAAATAGCAAACGGAATCCCGTGGATGGCTTCTTTCCCGGTTCAAAAGAGCTTATTGACCAAGCAATGAGCAAAATGGACAATTTAAGGAAGCCAAAGCAGAGTAAAAAATCCGCTTTGACTACCAAAAAGAACATAATGTACAGTAAGGCAAAATTTTTTGGAGAATTTCTTCAAAAACGAATTTCTGAGCTTTCAAAGCAATTCCCAGATATTGACAACATGAATCCGTTTTACCTTGATTTAATGAAAGTGATTCTTGATACTGACAGGCTCAAACAACATCTTGCACAGCTCAGGGCATCATCTCAAATAATAAAAAAAATACGAGGCCAGTACGGAAGAAGAATATATGGCGCCGCAAACGGAGAAGATGCTGCAAGGGCTTTCCGTGAAATGCAGGGCAGGTTAATATCAGTATTGAAAAAACTTGACCCGACATTAAAGGAATTGAAAATAGAATCAAAAAAACTCAAGGAAATTCCGCACATTGATTTTAAACTGCCTACAATAGTCCTGGCGGGTTACCCTAATGTTGGAAAATCGACAATGTTAAAAAGGCTCACAGGAGCAAACGCAAAAATATCGGAATACCCTTTTACAACCAAGGAAATAAATTCAGGGTATTTTGAACTTAATTATTTCAAAACACAGGTACTTGATACCCCGGGTTTGCTGGATAGGGAAATCACAAACCTTATTGAAGAAAAAGCAATAGCCGCACTAAGACATCTTTCATCAGTAATTGTATTTATTGTAGATCCGACATTAACCTCAGGGTATACATTGGAGCAGCAGCAAAAGCTCCTAGAATCAACAAAAAAGAAATTTGATGGAAAAGAAATAATTATTGTACTGAACAAATGCGACCTTGCAACCGAAAAAGACATTGAGGCAGCGGAAAAAGCGCTTGGAAAAGCAATCCATGAAGGGGAAAATACAAGCGAACTCAAAGAATGCCTTGAAAAGGCAATGAAAGGCAAACACGCAGAAACCTGAAAAAAAAGGCATTTTTTGGCAGAAATAGTCTTGTTTATATTAATTTCTGGATTTAATTTATTCAATCAGCTTGAATTAGCTGGGGGTTGAACAAAAATGGCTACTTTTGCATGCTTACGGGCAAAAACATTAAGAGGTGAATTCTTTGGATTCTAAAACAAACGAACAGACAGAATATGTTGTTGAATTAATGGAAAACATTATTGAGGATACAACAGTACCAAGAAACATAAGGAAAGCGATTGACGAGGCAAGGGAAAAAATCCTGTCAAAAGAAAACAGCATGGATGTCAACGTAACAAGTGCAATCTACATAATGGATGATATTAGTAATGACATAAACATGCCCTCCCATACACGAACCGAAATCTGGACAATTATAAGCGAGTTAGAATCGGTAAGGGAACAAACCAAGGGATGAGGCTTGGAAACTACAATTCAATCCGAGAGAAGAAAGCAGATAGTTGAATACTGTAATAACAGACAGCAGATTATTGACAAAAAATCCATTGAGCTTCTGGAACAGGAAGAACATTGGCAGGAAATTCTTGAAGGCATTACTGAACCAATTGTTGCTTACAGAAAAATAACTGAAAAACTTGCAAAGCATGGTTCTAAAGTGGCACAGACAAATGAGGAAGTTGAAATAAAAAAAGGCTCGTTCATTGCGCATGCAAAAGACGTTGACCCTGATTTTAGGATAATGGAAGAATATGAAGTTACAAACCAAAGTTTAAGCGAGGGAAAAATCGGGGATTTTCTGAAATACTTCCGCGACAAATACGAATTCCTTTCACACTTGCTTGAAAACAGAACAGGATTCAGCCCTGTTGCATTCACAAAAATAGGGCGCATGGACAAATACGCTGAGCTTGACATCATTGGCATGGTTGTCAAAAAATGGGTGAGCAAAAACGGAAACACCACAATAGAACTTGACAGCCCGGAAGGAAGATGCATTGCAATAGTCAGCAAAGATGACTTTGAAACAAACCGAGAGGCAGACAAAATTCTGCTTGATGATGTGATTGGTTTAAAGGGAAAAAAATTTGCGGATGAAGTCATAATAATAAAAAGCATAATAAGACCTGATTTGCCGCAAAGACCACCAAAGAAAGCGGAGAGAGATTTGAGTGTAATGCTTATCTCAGATACCCATGTTGGTTCGAAACTTTTCATGGAAAAAGAATTCAACAAATTCATTTCGTGGATTAACGGAGGCACATATTCTGAAAAGGAAAAAGAAAGATTAGGCAAAATAAAATATTTGGTGATTGCAGGAGATAATGTTGACGGAATAGGTGTTTACCCTGGACAGATTGATGAATTAGAAATAAAGGATCTTTATGAACAGTACAACAAATTTTCAGAATTTGTGAAAAAAATACCCGAGCACATTGAAATATTTATTTGTCCAGGGCAACATGATGCAGTAAGGAGAGCCGATCCGCAACCCGCAATAGCAAGAGAATATGTAAAGGATCTTTATGATTTAAGCAACGTGCATTTTGTTGGCAGTCCAAGCTGGGTTGAAATTGAAGGTCTCAAAGCAATGATATACCACGGCGCATCACATCATGATATGTACATGGCAACAAAGCACCTTGATGCCAAACAACCTGAACTTGCAATGATTGAGCTTTTGAAAAAAAGGGATCTTTCAACAGGATTCGGATTGAACCAACCTTATGTTCCTGAAAAAATTGATTACATGCTTATAAGAGAAGAGCCTGATTTTTATTTTGCTGGAGACATGCACCACAAAGGTTATGCAAATTACAGGGGCTGTACATGCGTCAATGCGGGAACGTGGCAGGAGCGAACAGATTTCCAAGTAAAAGAGGGGCATATACCGACACCAGGAATAGCAATTGATATCAATCTTAAAACAAGAAAAATCACGGAAAATAATTTTTACCAAAAAGAAGTGTGACAATGGAACTGATTGCAGACGAAGCTACAAAAAACTATTTCAGTCTTCTTGAAAAAAAAGTAAATACCCAATACGAACTTGCGGTAAAAGCAAGATCAATGGGAAGGGATATTGAAATGGAAGTAGAGTGCCCGCCTACTGTTGATCTTGCGGACAGGACAGAAAACATTATTGGTCCGAAAGGCGTTGCAAAAAGATACAGAGAGCTTTATGATGAGCATAAGGGAGATAGGAACAAAGCAATTTTCCAATTGTTCAAGGAAATAATTGAAGGTCAACTTGGGAACATTCCTGATAAAGAAAAAAGACTCGAGCAAGCAGTGAAAACTGCACTTGTACTTGTAACTGAGGGCGTTGTAGTTGCACCGCTGGATGGAGTGCCAAAAATCAAGATAAGTGCAAATCATGACGGAAGCAAATATGTTGACATTTACTTTGCAGGACCAATAAGGGCGGCAGGAGGAACTGCAACTGTTTTTCCTCTCATTCTTGGAGATTATGCGAGACAACTAATGGGCCTTGACAGGTACAAGCCAACAAATGATGAAATTGAAAGGTATGTTGAAGAAATCAATATTTATGATGAAATTGTAACAAGGCAGTACAAACTCAAAGATGATGAAGTAAGAAAAATAATCAAAGGTTGTCCTGTATGTGTAAACGGAGAACCAACCGAAGAAAGGGAGGTCTCAACGCATAAAGACCTGCCTAGGATACCGAACAACAGGGTAAGGGGCGGAATGTGCCTTGTGATATCTGAAGGTGTTGGACTTAAAGCAATGAAAATAATGAGTCTTGCAAAAATGCTTGGTCTTAACTGGAACTGGCTTGAGGAGATAATTAAAGTCGGTAAAGGCACAGGAAATACTGTTGAAGTGAAACCGAACTTCGCATACCTATCCAGACTGGCAGCAGGAAGACCGATTTTTGCATACCCTGGAGAAATAGGTGGGTTAAGGCTCCGTTATGGCAGGGCAAGGAACACATGTGTAATGGGAAAAGGGGTACATCCTGCAACAATGTACATGCTTGATGATTTCCTTGCTGTTGGAACACAGACAAAAATGGAAAGACCTGGAAAAAGTGCGGAAATGTTTCCAGTGGATTCTATTGAAGGGCCTATTGTGAAACTTAAAAGTGGCGAGGTAATAAAAGTTAATTCAGCAGAACAGGCAAAAGCAGTAAGGGAAAAGGTTGAGGAAATAATTTACCTGGGCGACTGCCTCATAACATTAGGAGATTTCAGAAAAACTGCACATCCGCTCATGCCTGCAGGTTATTGTCAGGAATGGTGGAAATTACAATTGGAGCAAATAAAAAAAGAAACCCAACTTGAATCAATCGATGTCGAAGCAATACTTAAAAATCCTGATTTGGTTGATCAGAATACTGCAATAGAAATTTCCATACAAACAGGTTTGCCATTGCACCCGAATTTCCTGCATTATTACAAGGCACTTACCATTGAAGAAACAAAACAGATTATAACCGAAACACGAAGCGCAGAAAAAACTTTCAATGGAACTGAAATAGAAGAACTTATTTACCCTAAAGAAATAAAACCATTGTTTGAAAAAATCGGGTTGCCTCACAAAGCAATTGAAAATACAGTTGTAATCAAAAGGGAATATGCTTACTCGTTTTTCAAAACATTCGGAGGCACGACAAATCAATTGCCTGAAAGTACAGATATTTTTGACCTGCTTTCAAAAGTATCTGGATTAAAAATAAATGACAAAGCAGGAACGTTCATTGGTTGCAGAATGGGAAGACCTGAAGCGGCAAAACCGAGAAAAATGGTTGGAGATCCAATGTGCCTTTTTCCAATAGGCACTTACGGAGGAAGCACAAGATCAGTAAACAAAGCAGCGGAAACATATGGAAAAATTGATGCTGAAATTGCAGAATTCATAAACGAAAAAACACACGAAATTGAAGAACAGCCATATTCTTTTGTAACAGGAACAAGAAACCGCGCAAAAACAAATGCTGATGGATTAATTGTGTCAAGTAAAAGGCAGATAGATCTTGCAAAAAGACTTGGGGAGGCGACAAAAAATCTTGCAGTACACACGCCAAAACTCATCAAAGGAGTAAAAGGATTGATTAATACTGAAAAGGTTCCTGAACCACTTGAAAAAGGAGTGTTAAGGGCAAGGCAAGATTTACACATATTTAGGGACGGTACAATAAGATTTGAACTCCTTAATGCACCACTCACACACTTCAAACCAAGAGAACTGGGTCTTACTGTTGAAAAAGCAAAAGAACTCGGATATATGCATGATTTTGAGGGAAGAGAGCTTCTCAGCGATGAGCAGTTATGCGAACTTTTTGTGCAAGATATAGTAGTGAATGAAACTGCGGGGGATTTTTATATACGAGTTACAAAATTCATCGACGAAGAACTTGAAAAATTTTATGGGTTGGAAAAATTTTATAATTTTGAAACAAAAGACCAACTAATAGGCGAATTATTCATGGGTCTTGCGCCACACACATCCGCGGCAGTTGTCTGCAGAATAATCGGTTATACAAAAGCAAAGCTCAACTTTGCGCACCCTTACTTTCACCTTGCAAAAAGAAGAAACGTTGATGGCGATCAAGATTCCATAATGCTCCTAATGGATGGTTTGCTTAATTTTTCAAAAAAATATTTGCCAGGATCAAGAGGAGGGAGAATGGATGCGCCTCTTGTTTTCACCACAAGAATAAATCCGTCAGAAATTGATGATGAGGTTTATGAAGTTGAAACCTGTAGAGAATACCCAATTGAATTATACGAAAAAAGTTTGACTTTTTCAGATCCTGAAATAAATACTATTCCAATAATAAAAAACCGCATAGGAAAACAAAGCCAGTACAGTGGATTCGGATTTACACATGATACAACAACCTTTGATGAAGGACCGAAAACATCAACATATGTGAATCTTCAATCAATGCAGGAAAAAATGGACGCACAGGCAAAACTTCAAAACAAAATCAGGGCAGTAAACAAAAAAGATGCACTTGAAAGAGTGCTTATGAGCCACTTCCTTCCGGATATAATAGGAAATGCAAGATCATTCTCAAAACAGACATTTAGATGCACCAAATGCAACACCAAATTCAGGAGAATTCCTCTAGTAGGGAAATGTACAACCTGTGGCGAAGAAAAAATAATCCTAACAATAGCACAGGGGTCTGTTAGAAAATACCTTGAAATTGCAAAAAACCTTATTGATGACTACCAGCTAAGCAATTATTTAAAGCAGAGAATAACGCTTATTGAAAAGGAAATAAACTCGGTTTTTGCAAACGAAAAGGTTCAGCAAAAAAGCCTTTTTGAATTTATTTGAAAAAATTGAATTAAACTACGGTGGGCTAAAGCCACCGAGTTTCTGTTCCCCTCACCGGGGCGCCGGCGACACGCATGCCCTGCCTCAAAGAGGCAGTGCGTTCCCCAACCGAACGCGGTTGGTAAACGACTTGTCCCCGAAGGGATAATGGGGGGTTCTAAATAACATAAACTACTATAAGAATTACTATTATTGCAATTATTCCAAGGATAATAAGCTGCAAATCAGAATCTGATTTCAATTGCTTCAATACAGGAGTTTCATTTGAAGAAGGCAAAGAAACATTCGCACTAAACAAACCCGCAAGATTTTCTGTCCAAGATGCAGGATTGGTAAGATCAACAACAGCCTCAGAAAATAATTCTGAAAAATCCTTTTCCCTAATAGGAATTGCAGCAGTATTCGTCATTTCGCCAGTAACTGCATTCACCCTTAATTCAATTGATTTGCCATTAAGCTCGGTAACAAGAACCCAAACAGGAACAAAAACCATTTCAAGCCCTGAAATAACAACAGAATCCTTTACAACTTTTTGTTCAGAAGCAATACGCCCAGTAATAACCTTCAAAGCATCATCAAAAGAAAATTTTGGCTCAAGAATTTCAAAAGTAAAAGAATGCGAAGGACTTTTTTCTTTTTCCTGCTTTTCTCTAAAAACAAGTTCAGCTGTATGCTCATCAAAATTATTGAAAAAAGCATTCAATGCATTAGACCCTTTTTTATGAGAGGAAACTTTTTTTGAATCAGTTTCCTCAAAAACATCAAATGAAAAAAACCAGAAAGGAATGTAAAGAAGCGAAGAGGAAAACGAATTCCCCTTCCAACCCCTTTTTTTTATCAGAGAACCAGCCTTTTCTTCAGCAACCCCTTGGTCAACTGAAACCTTGAATGCTGGTTTCGATAAAAACATTGTTGTTCACTGCCAACTATGCGTCTCTTCTTTTAATTATCTTTACCCTGCTAGGAGTAACAAGAACCCTATCCTGTGAAATCCTTGCAATATCTCCATCAATGCCGGAAATGTCAGCCCTGATTCCATTTATGAGTTCCTTGAGTTTTATTGCGTTCCTCTTTGCAAGAGCACTGATGTTTACAAGAAGAATATTTCCTTCTTTTGCCTCTGCAAGAATCCTTGCCCTGTCTGAATCTTCCTGAAGCATTATCGGTTTGACAAATGCATCAGCATTTTCATAAGGATCCTCAACTTCACTATCAAGGTTGTTGAGAAAATCCTCAATATCTACTTCTTCGCTCTTTCCAATTAGCTTCTCCATAAAAGCCATTCAATTATCACCCCTAATTAAAAGCCGTTTAAGTAATATAGGTCCTAATGTATATTTTAATACTATTGCTAAAAAGCTACATAAAGTGCCAATTGAGAGTTCTAAACTTGGCAGTTGTAAGTTCAATTGAACTCAGGAAAGGATGGTACGCTCAACCGCCACGACTATGGCCTATCGAGTCTTCTGCGAAAACGAAGATAGGGGGTGCCCTACCGCCGAACTCACTATTGAGTCCAAACGAAAATAGTGGTCGCACCCAACAGACGAAACTGTTGTTTGAAAACCAAACCAACATTACCGGAAGTGGTTTGCTTCCACAACTCAGAGTTCTTTTAACTTTTTACAGCCTATTGGAATAGGGGTTTTTCTAATTGGATAATATTTTTGAAAAAGAATTCACCAGAGACACTATTTTTCTTGATAGAAACCTCATAACGCCGCATTATACTCCAAAAGTACTTCCTTTCAGAGACGCCCATATAAAGCAAGTAACTGGGATTCTTGCAAATACCCTAAAAGGACAAAAAGCAGATAACATTTTCATTTATGGAAAAACAGGAACCGGAAAAACATCAGTAACAAAACATGTAATGGAACAGCTTCTTAATTTTGCATCAGGAAAAAACATTCCTGTATTAGGAAATTATGTGAATTGTAGAAACCACAACAGCAAATACAGAGTCCTTATAAAAATTGCAAAAGACATTTACCCCGAAGAAAATTTTCTTGGTTTTTCTGCCGCATTTGTTTATGAAAAAATAGTTGATTTTGCACGCAAAGGAAAACAACTTGTTTTTGTACTGGATGAAATTGACAAAGTAAAAGATCTTGATGAACTCATTTATGGTTTAACAAGAAGCAACGACGAATTGCAAACAGGTGGAATATCAATAATAGGAATTTCAAACAACTTAATGTTCAAGGACCGCCTTGACCCAAGAACAAAAAGCTCTTTGTGCGAACAAGAACTTGTTTTTCCGCCATACAATGCATCGGAGCTCACAGAGATACTGCAACAAAGAAGCACAATAGCATTCAAACCAGGAACTGTAGATGTTTCTGCAATAAATGTTGCCGCCGCGATTGCAGCACAGGAATCAGGAGATGCAAGAACAGCAGTAATGTTATTGCTTCGCGCAGGAGAAATTGCCGATACAAAAGATTCAAAAATTGTGAACGATGTTGATGTTAAAAAAGCGAAAAAGATTGTTGAGGAAGAAATTATTTTCAACATGGTTTCCACGCTCCCTGAACAACAACAATTGGTTCTTTATGCAATAGCAAAACTCTCACTTGAAAAAAAACCAATGCAAAAAATCACAGGGGAAACAGAAGAAGGAATACTTTTTTCGGGAGAAATTTATGATGAGTATTGTAAAATTTCAAAAGGATTAAAAGAAACAACAATAAGCGCACGCTGGTACAGGCAATACATCAACGAACTTGAAATGTACGGCCTAATTTATTCAACAACTTCAGGTAAAGGATTCAAAGGGCAAACAAGGCTCATTAAACTTGGATTTGAAGCACATAAAATCAAAAATCTTATTGAAAGAGAACTTGCAGGGTGACAATCAAAAAAAAATCACTAATTTATTAAAGTTCACTTTTTTGCAGAAAGCTGCTGCTTTATGCTTATTGCGACTCTTTGGGAATTAATTATTTTTTCAATGTCTTTTACATCTGCTTTCTTCAAATCGGAAATTCCTTTAATACCTGCATTAAATAGTCTTCTTGCCCTGACCCTTCCGATTCCACGGAGCTCACACAAATAAACAAGCTCTTCCTTTATACCATACTGAACACGTTTCCTCATTCTATTCAAAGGAAGCACATGATCATTCAAATCCAAGAGTTTTGACAATTCAACGCAGGAATAAAGAAGCCAATCTGCATTCGAAAGCTTTGCCCTTATTATGCCAGGCTGGATATTATAGGTGTCGACAAGAGCCTGCTCTTTTATTTCCGAAATCCACTCATTAAGCATCTGTGTTGTCCAATACTTGTAAATCAATTCATTGTCAAAAAACATTTCAGCTTCAACATCAACAGGAATCATGGCTTTGTTTTTCTGGATTTCTTCCCACATCTCAGCTTCTTTACCTTTTGAAACACTCAAATAAGGGTGGAATTCGCTTGTACTGACAATTGAAAACAAATAAGCAAAATCCGCAAAATTTTTCTTATTCAAAGAAGCTATGAGCTGGAAAGCTGACTCAGGATCAAGATATAGTTCAGCAACACGCCTCCCCACAGGAGTTGCATCAATTCGTTTATTTGTGGAAACAACAAACTTCATTTCCTCAAGCTCTGAAATAATATTTGTAATATTTACAAAAAGTCGTGTAAGATCCTTTGTCTGCGAAGCATAAAATGTTCCAGAAAAGAATTTTTCAGCAGAAGCAAGGTCAAAAACAAAACCCGTTGCAATCGAAGAAAGCAAATGGAATCTTAATTGGGAATCCGAAGCAAGCTTTGATTCAACAATTTCAACATCACCATTAATGAAATAATCAAAATAATCATCCTTCTCAAACTCTGTTTTTGCAATTAAAATTGCTTCACCAGAATCATCATAAGCAGGCCTGCCTGCTCTTCCGCAATTATGGACTAAACAGTTATTTGCAAAATAATTCTCGTTTTTTTGAACAGCAATATTATAAACATTCTTTTCTGATTTCAATTGCGTTATTTTCTTTATCTTTAATTTCGAATAATCCAACTGTGAATTGTCTCTCTTGTTAACATTATTATAATTTGAATATTCGGCATTTATTCTAGTTTTATATATTTGTGCAAACTTTGAGAAAGTTTTTATAAATTCTATTTTTCTAAAAATAACATAATAATCAGGTTTTGAAAAAAGCACCTCTTTATTTCTCAAAATTTTTTTATGCACTTTTTTATCAACACTAAAGGAAGAAACTATGCCCATTTTTCTAAGTAACATTTGAATACCTAAAGCAAACTTTTTAGACCCTGTTGAAAATAAAATCCTATAATTATTTGAGTTTTTTCCTCTTTTTGTTTTACTTCGATTAAAATTTCCATCTCCGTCAAAAACACCTCCCAAATAAGCTCCAATGAATTCAGGAGATAAATTTTTTAAAAAATCAGGAACAGAAACAGTAGTAGTTTTATTATTATACTTTAAACCATAATAATTTACAAGAAGTTTTGCTAAAAGAGTAGCACCAACTTCTAAATCGATAGAACCGTCATCTCTGACATTCCTATAAGGAGTCAAATTTAGACTTAAGAAACAATTTTCAGCTTTTTTGATTAATTTTTTATTCTTATTAGATACCCTTAAAGTTATGTACTCAGAATTTGTTCTCTTATCAATTGTCCTATTAAGGTTACCGTCAGAAGCAATAAAACCCACTAACCAAAAAAAGTCTTTTGAGGGATAAACAGAAATTTTTATTGGATTCCCATATCTACTTTTAACCAACCTAAAAATAGAAGCTTTTTGTTTTTTAGGATACCCCAACAAATCACATAATCTAAATGCTACTGATAAGGGCATTGCCCTCAGATTATTTTTTATACAATAAATTCTTTTTTCTGAGATATCTACTTTTTTAGCTAATTCTTTTTCAGTGAATCCCAAAGATTTAGCTTTGTTAAATAGATTCCCACAATTTAGAACAAAAGTCCCATCAATTGGAAATTGTTCATAAAAAAAAGGAAGTTTATTTACAATAGATTTATTTTTTGCACTTAAAACCAAATCTCCTATATTAACTTTACTTGCAGGCATCCAAATCGGAAGATTGTTTTTGAAAACAAGAACTTCGTGGTTTTTAGTTAAAGTTAAATGGTTTCCATCCTCAAAGATTAATTTAACCAAACCTTTTGCACGCCTTTTAAAAAAATTTTTTATTGGTTTAAACTCTACAGCTTGTTTTTCTAGATCAAAAGATAAAACATTTAATTTTAAGTCATTCTCAACAATCTCACCTATTTTCATTAAACCTTTCTCTTTAGTAACAATTTCTACATAGTAAGGAAGACACATCTGTTTGAATTCAGAAACCGGAATCCTGACCATGCCATAACCTGAATATCTGTAAGGAGAAGGGATAATTACTCGGAAAGCAGGAAGATTGACCCCTGCTGAATTGTGAACCAAAAAACCTTCTGCGACAAAAAGATGATCATTAGAACCATTTGAAGGCAAAACAACATTGAAAACATAAGGATGATTTTCTTTGGATTCAGTTTTAATTAAATTAACATAATCCCAAAAAATATCCCCTTCAAAATCTTTGCTTCTCCATCCATTCTTCAATTTTTTATCTAATTTCTTTCTGCAAATAGGACATTGATCTAAATTCAAAACGTTACTTATTGATTTCTTTTTAACAACCACGTTTCGGTAAACATATTCTCCGATTTCATTTAACCGCCATTCGGATTTAACGCCAATTTTTTTTCGTTTAATAAGTTCAAAATGATGATTTAACCTTCTTTCTTTTTTATAAGGGGGGAATCCTAAAAAATCAGACAATTCAGAAGAATACGCTTTTTTGTTTTTCCCCAAAAAATTAATTATTTCTAACTTCTGTTTACCCCACAAAATATGTTCTTTGGATCTGCCTTCAAAAACATCTTGAAATAATTTATAATCACAAGCCGAACAATAAATAAAATGTTTATTAGAAAAAATAGAATCTGCCAATTCATCTAAAAATTCTTGCTTTCGCTTAATTCTAAACCCGATTTTTTCTTGAAACTTAAATATACTTTCTTTTTGGGCGATAGTTAATTCATAACTTTTCGTTGTAAAATAATTATTGTTTTTAACTTTAATACTGCCTGGTGGTCTTTCTCTTATTCTAGAAACCACGCCAAACAATAAAAGAAGTCTTTGCAAATCCTTGATTAATTGAATAGAGATGCTAGAATATCCAATAATTTTTTTTCTTTGAACCCACCCATCAGAATCAAATAAACCTTGAATTAGCGAAACCAGATTAGATTTAGACATTTGTTTAAGTTCATTAGCAATAAATTTATGCTCTCCTTTTATGACCCCGCAATTAGCCAATAATAACCTAAACCATTTCGATTTTGAAAAATATATTGCAGGAATGCCATAAGAATTCAATCTTTCTCTAAAATTAATTTTATATTTTTCACAAACTTTTTTAGCAACTTTAAAATTTTCTAAATCTACCCCGGTTAAACAAGGCGTTGCTTTCAAAAGCAAATTCCCATCCTTAATATTAACTCCTGAATAACCATTCCCTAACATTGCTCCGACAAAATAAGAAAAATCTTCATCAAACTCAATGTCGTTAAAGGGAGAATCGACAGTTAAAAACCCAAACTTAATTTTCTTAGACCTGGCACCCCAAAGATTGCTAATGGTAGCAATCTTATCTCCAACTTCACAGCGAGAAGCATCCAAAAATAATTTTTTTCCTTTTCTTTTTATATACATGTTATGATTTTCAGTAACCTTTATTTCAAAACCAGAAACTGTTTTTAATCTGATAATATCTTTAGTATTTTCAATTTTTTGGATTTCTTGAGGCCTAATACTAACTAACTTTTCGCCCTTCAAAGCCAATAATCTTTTATTGAATCCAAAAGAATTAACTTGAATATCATCTACCCCATGCCAAAGTTTAGTCTCCGGAACCACACAAAGAGTAGGTGTAGAGCAGATAAATTTCAAATAATTCCCTTTGAAAAGATCCTCAATAATGGTGCGCTGCTGCTGCAAAATCCCAGCATTATGAAAACACACACCATCCTTAACTAAAGAGGAAATTGTTTTGCACTGCAAAGTAGGCTGCTCAAGGACACTTAATATTTTCTCCGAAGCCTTTGCTAAATGGGCTTTTTCAGTTTCAGAAAGCTTTTTGGAAGTTAAATCAGCAAGCTTTTTTGCAGTGCTTTCGCTCCTCTTTCTTGTGTTCACAAAAACAAGCGCCTGCTTGCCCTTCCCAAGAGTATCAATTGCAATTGCTGAAACCGCATCAGAATTATCAGTAACACCTATTTTAGAAGAACCAAAATCTATTTCAGAATCAAGATAAATTCCTTCCTTTAACTCAATTGGCCTATAATTTGATTCAACAAGCTCAGCACCAAGCCAATCCGATAATTGCCTTGCATTTGGAATAGTGGCACTTAAACCAAGCACCTGCAAATGCTTGTTCAAAAACCTCAATTTAGTAATAAGCATTTCAAGTGCAGGGCCTCTATCAGAACCAAGGGAATGAATTTCGTCAATAACAAGCAAACCTATTTCTGAAAGCCAATCGGTTTTATGGTTCAGAAGGGAATTCAGCTTTTCATAAGTAGTAAAAATCACATCATTATGCTGCAAATGCTTTCCCGAAGAATCAAAATCACCAATACTCATAGTACATTTAATTGAAAGCTCTTTTGAATAATTTTTTTTAAATTCATTAAAATGCTCGGAAGCAAGCGCACGCAAAGGACAGGTGTAAACAACTTTTTTCTTCCTATTTAAAATAGAATTTAATGAAGCAATTTCTGCAACAAGAGTTTTTCCTGAAGCAGTTGGGGAAGAAACCACAATACTTTTTTCAAGTAACCCTGCACTAATTGCTTTTTGTTGCATTGGGTTGAATTCTTCAAAAGAATTCAATTTTTTAACCAAATTAAATATTTCCATAGGAACAGCTTCTTCGGAAAACTATTTATGGGGACCTTTTCACTGTTCCTTTAAGGAAATATGTTCATACGCTTTCTGGAGTGCGAGGATTGCTTTAGGGATATCACTTTCCTTAAGGGAATTGGCTTGCTTCCACTCATCTCCTTGTTTGTAAACGCGGTTAAGGGAAACAGTGCTGAATTGGTTGCCTTCTTTAGATTCATTTTTCCAGACTGCTACATGCACTGCCCCAACGCTGAATTTTGCTTCGGGTGACTTTTGAACTGTTTCAACCATTTTATCCCTCAAAATGTTTTCCATACTTTAGATCTTGCGCTTCTATTGCTTTCTCTTGTTTCAACAAATCTTACCATTCTAAACTCATACATTTTACATCACCTGTACAAGCTTTGTTTTTTTCATTTATAAAGAACAGGAAGGGGTAGATTGCCGGTGCGGATTTTATAATTTGATTTAACAATTATTCAGAAGCCCATTTTTCAATTATTTTCAAAGCATCAAGTTCAGCATTAATGTTGGCAAGCTTTTTGTCCAGCTCGGTTATCTTTGCCTCGGAAACCTCGCTCCTCAGAGCCTGAAGCTGATCAGCATACTTTGCGACCTTATTGTCATTCTTGTAAACAATGCTCTGCTGAACCGTCTCAGTGAGATTTTTTCTATACTCTAAATCCTCAATAAACATTTTCACCATCGGTTTCCATTTTGAATCAGAAACAAGATGCACAGGAAGTTTTACTGAGTTAAAATCAGCCCTGTAATCAGAATCAACAAGTGTTTTGGAAACATGCTTCCAGTAAAGAGGCTCTGAAAATTTTTTTAACTGATGCCTTGAATGATAAGTCTGCGCATCCTTAAGGCGCTTCTTCCAACCTTTATTTCTTTCATCATAAGCAACTCTGAGACTTTCAAGTTCCTTCGTCTGGCTCTTAATGCGTGCAGGAGTAGGGTAAACTATTTTAGGCCAAACACCCTTGCTTTTAACAGCAGAAATGACTCCGCCTCTTGCAAAATACCTTTTCAAAGCAACTGTCCTTTCATCATCGACCGGAACATTGAATTTCTGCGAAAAAACCGTAAAAGAGCTAATTATATTGGACGCCATAAGAAAAGAGAAAGATTCGTGAGTTAATAAAGTTATCAGTCAAAATAAAAAGAAAAGGAATTCACAAAGCAAAGACTTTTTATAGAACCTCCGATTAGGATAGGAAAACTAAAAGAATAGCTTAGCGAAGAACCCTAATAATAAAAACCTTTTACCTCAAAATTTAGTTTGGTGATGTTGAAATGTTCCCAGGATTAGGCGGAATGGATCCAAGAAAAATGAAAATGCTTATGAAACAAATGGGCATTAAAAGCGAAGACATTAATGCAAGAAAAGTTATTTTCGAATTAGATGAAGGAAAACTTGTAATTGAAAACCCGCAGGTTACTGCAATGGACATACAAGGGAAAAAAACTTACACTGTAATGGGTGAAATAAAGGAAGAGAAAGGTTACCCTGATGAGGATGTGGAAATGGTTGCGGAGCAGGCAGGCGTCTCAAAATCAAAAGCACTGAAAGCGCTTGAGGAAAATGACGGTGACATTGCTGAAGCAATATCAAAACTGAAAGAATAAGCCCCATAGAATCCAAACCCCCAACAGTAGAAATTAGAAAGAATTATTAATAACTATAGCCCTATAGTTATTATGGCTACTACCACAATACAAATAGAAAAGCCTACAAAAGAATTGCTTACAGAACTGAAGAAAAATTTCAAATCAAAAACTTATGATGAAGTAATTCAACAATTAGTTAGAAAAAAAACTAATTCAATGTACAGAAAATTGGCGGGCAGAAAAAAGATCACGTTTGCAAAAGCAATTGAAGGATTACGTGATAAAAGTGAGCGCATCTAAAAAACTGTTGGATTCCAGCATATGGATAGGTTATTTCCTCGGAAATCTTCCGGAAAGCAAAAAAATAGTTGATTCGGAAGACATTTTATATGTCTCAATAATTTCGTTGCATGAAATTTATAAAAGAATAGAAAAATTAGTTAATTCTACTGCTGGAGAAAAAGCAATTGATTATATTGAAAACAATTGCACAATCCTTAATTTGGACAAAAATATTGCCATAGCCGCAGCAAAAAACTGCAGGAAATATGGCTTGCATACACTGGACAGTTTAATATACACTACTGCAATAAAATCAAAACTGGAATTTATAACTGCAGATTATGATTTTTTAAAAACCCCAAATACAAAGGTAATAAAGCACTAATTAGTTGTTACTTCCAAACCATCTGAATTACCCAAGCCAGGAACTGATTCAGTCGCCTGCACTACCTCAAGACCTGTTCTTGAATTTGCAATCACAAACAAATTCAAAGCAATCTGTTCATCCGCAACATGCCCAGGCTCAACAAACGCCTCAAAATAACCCTTGTTGATTGCAAATGTTTCATTTGCATCAGGAATGAACATTTCATTCTGATTAACAGTAATTTTTTGCATTGGACTTATGCCAATATTGTTTTTTTCTGAAAGAGAAGAAGCAAGGGAAATCAATGCTTCTTTGTCCGCAGTTACTGTTCCATTGAAACTTGAAATTGGTTCGTTGAAATTATCAACCTCAAAACTTGTTGCATTTAATTCAGATTCAAGCAAAGCAACAAATGCAGAGTAATCATCAACGGTAAAATTTACTGACGCATAACCTGAATCAAGCTGTATGTCGAATGAATCTATTCCATCAAAAGAAGAAAAGAAAGTATTCAAATCGCCTTCAAAAATCGTTTCGGGGTTTTTGAAATTTATTATAAGCACATTTGAACCATCTCTTATTGAAAGATTGGATTCATCAAATGCCGATTCAAATGAAGCCTGTATTTCTTCAAGAGTTGCTTTTTGCGAAAGATTTGCATCAGCAATTAAATAAAATTGATTATCAACACTTGAAATTGTGAAAGTGTCGTCAACAGAATAATAAGCAGGGGAAGCAGTCAGATTGTTTTGTTCAACAATAAATGGTTTTCCGATTATTGTTTCATTCTGGAAATTTGCTTCAATAGATACATTGAGTAAATCACCTGCCATTGTTTCAAGAAGAACTATTGCCTCAGCTTTATGATCAGGAAATCTATAATCTTGAGTTACGCCAAGATCCTGATTTGAAAACTCGGTTTTTTCAGGAAGCACTATAAGCGCCCTTGGAAAAAGCTGCACATTAGAAAGTGACTCGATGCCCTGAGCAGCAACAAGAACAGCCTTACCATTACTTGAATCAGAAAGCCTCAGGTTTGAAATAATGCTATTGCCGGTATTTGAATTGAAAGAAGTATCAGCTGAAACCACCCCGTCGATTTTCAAAAGACTGGCATTTATTTCAGAAACATTAAACGCTGTTGTTTCCCCTACAAGAATCGCAGTAGGAAAAATCTGCTCGACAGTAACCTGAACACTATGAGCCTGCATTGTAACAGATGTTGTTTGCGAAGGAACATTATCAGGAACTACACCTTCAGGCGGAGTTGCATTTCCACTAGCATCAGATAAACCGCTTAAACCAACAAAACCAATAATTGAACCAACCATTATAATAGCCATGAAAATACTCCAGAACTGCTGCTTATTCAACATCAAAAAAAACCTCTTATATAATATGGATTAATTCAAGCCCGAAAAGGCTTTTAAATGAAATATTTTTGATTAGGCAACTTAAGTTAAGTTTAAATTGATGGGAAAAGTAAAATGGTATATGACAGGACCGATTGGAAAAAGAACATTAAACAGAGCAGGAAAAGAAAACCGCAGAAAAGATGAAACAAGAACAAGGGAAAATGCTGAACTCTTAAGAAAAGCATCCAAAGCTGGAATGAAAGAAGCGGAACTTGTTGCACAGGCAAGAAATTTGACAATTAAAAAGAAAGATTCAAAAACACGACTTGCCGAAAGAATTTCAGAAATAAAAAAAATGGATAAAGGCCAGCAGATTAAGGATCCTTTAATTGATACTGCACTTAAACCCTGGTTTACAATGCTGGAACATGGAAAAGAAGCCGAAAGAGAAATTGTGATAGATGCATTATATCATGCATCGGATCCAAGATTCAGGTATATTGACGCGGCACTTAAAAGGGAACTGACAAGAACCACGAATCACCCTGAATGGAACAGTGCCATTTCAACTGCAATACAGGCACTTAAACTAAAGCGCGCTGAACACCAAGCTAACTTCGGCACAAATCCCCCTGCTGGAAGACCATTGCAGGGGAGCAGAAGCAGAACAAGGCATTAAAAATCAATTTTGAAAGGAACAACCAAGAGCCTTAAAAATCCTTGCCTAGGAAAAATTAATTCTGAAAAAGTGAATTTTTATGAGTGGACATAGGGTCATTACAATTGATTTTACCGGCACAGAAACGGAATCCGGAAAGATATTTGACACTACTAATGAAGCAATTGCAAAGCAAAATGGCATTTACCGTGAAGGCGGCATTTATAGGCCTGTTGCAACAATTATTGGTAAAGGCGATGTTCTCCATGGAATGGATGAAGCGCTTAAAGGAATGAAAAAGGGCGAATCAAAAACAATTACACTTGCACCTGAAAAGGCATTTGGAGAAAGAAGAAAAGAGCTTGTTGTTGTAATACCGATTAAAGAATTCCAGAAAAGGAAATTACAGCCGTTCCCGGGACTTATAGTTGATCTGAATGGGCAGTACGGAAGGGTACAGACAGTTTCAGGTGGCAGGGTAAGGGTTGATTTGAACAATGACCTTGCGGGAAAAACCGTTAAATATGATTTGAAAATTGTTGATGAATACACAAAGGCAGATGAGAAGGCAGGGGTTCTTGTTGAAAAATTCTTTCCGTTGAAAGAGGCAACTCCGAAATCAAAATTTTCTGATGGCATACTAACAATTGAACTCCCAAAAGAAATCGGTGAAAATCTTAAACCGCTTATAGCGCAGTTCACAAAAATGATTAAGGAAATAATTCCAGAAATCAACAAAATTGATGTAGTGGACTCCAAAGAAAAAAAGGCAAAAGCGCCTGAAAAGAAAGAATAAATATCAGAAAGAACTATTTTTTTAGTATGCACCAAGGACACAGTGAAGGCAGAAAACTGGATCGTGAAAATGCCAAACAGAGGCGCAAGGAAAACCGTGGCGGTGCAATGGCACACGCAAGACCAAAAATAAGCGAAAAAGAATTCCACAAAAAAGTTGCCGAACTTGTAAATAAAGGTCATCACCCAACAGAAGCCACAAGGATTATTGCAGGGCAATTTGAGCTGGAAATCTAATAAAAACCTCTATAAAAGCCAATTAACACC
>PCWY01000035.1:0-1943 GCA_002762975.1 Candidatus Diapherotrites archaeon CG11_big_fil_rev_8_21_14_0_20_37_9
ATTTGATTCAGTTCACCTAAATGTCGTGCTTTTCAGGAACAGGCGCCTTGGAGTAAGAAGAGTACTCCAGATTGCCGAATACATTCCTGAAAGAAAAGGCGGAGAAGAAAGACTAACGCCTAATACTCTTTACAGGTGGAAACCAGGAAGTGACAAAACAGAGGTGCATTCAGAAGCAGTTAGGCTCTGGGATGAACTTTCCATGAGAACAGGATTAACCTATAATGAACTTACTGCCGATCTGAAAGACAAGCAAATGGTTTTAGAGTGGCTAGTTGATAGCGGAATACATCATGTGAATGATGTCGGCAAAGTAATGGCAAAATATTACCTTGATGAAAATAGTGTTTTGGATCTTGCAAGAAACAAAAAGAAAATTGATTTTATATGATGAAGCATAACATTCCTTTCAGCCCGCTTCCGCAGGAACTCATGTTCAAAATCGGGGAAAGGTTCCTGAGCACAGGGGCAAGAATATCAAAATTATTCCCATTCCTTGAAACAGAATTAAAGCAGGGCGAAATAGGCATTGAAAAGGAAATGTATGCAACGATAATGGCGATAATGTTCGCATTCTACTTTATATTCGGTTTTCTTGTAACCTACATTTTTGCAACAAGGTTTGCTCCTGAAAATGCCTTGAGTCTTGGATTGCTTATTGGTGCAGTTTTTGCTTTCCTGGTGTTTTTTCAGGTTCTTCTTTACCCGAAAATAATTGTAAAGAAAAAAGTCAGGAACGTTGAACGAAACCTGATTTTTGCATTAAGGACTTTGCTTGTTGAAATAAAATCAGGAGTAACTCTTTTTGATGCAATAACAATTGTTGCTGATGGAGACAACGGGCAGGTGAGTTTTGAGTTCAAAAGGGCAATAGAAAAAATTGAGGCAGGAATGTTTCAGGAAGAATCTTTAGAGGAACTTGCAGAAAACAATCCATCGCTTTTCTTCAGGCGCGCAATCTGGCAGCTTGTAAATGGATTGAAAGCGGGCTCTGATATTTCAACAGTAATGGAAGCGCTTGTTGAAAACCTTGCAAAAGAAAAAGAAAATCAGGTAAGGCGATACGGCAATTCACTCAAATTGCTCTCTTTGCTTTACATGATGCTTGGCGCAATAATCCCTGCTCTCGGATTAACTTTCCTTATTATTCTTTCAACCTTCCCTCAAATTAATATTGATGAACCTGTGTTCTGGGGAATGCTTGGCTTTATTCTTGTAGGTCAATTCATGTACTTAGGAGTAATAAAATCAGCAAGGCCAACACTTATGGGGGATGAGTAATGTACGAAAAAATCACAGCTTTACTTCCTGTAAGAGTAATGGAGAGCTTCAAACAACAGCTCATTTACAACCACATAAACATTGAAGAGCATAAATTTGTCGGAATGCTTTTCCTCTATTCATTTATAATTTCGGTTGCAATAGCATTCAACGTGCACATATTTTTGGGAATACATGGATTAATTGCATTTGTAATAACCTATGGGGGTATTATCGGATTGACCTTTATTGTTCTGCGTTTGAATTCCGATGCGAAAGGCAAGTTTGTTGAAACTATTTTGCCTGATGCATTGCAGATAATTGCTTCCAATATGAAAAGCGGAATGCCCACAGAAAGAGCTCTTTTTGTTGCAAGCCGACCTGAATTCGGGTTGCTTGAAGTTGAATTAAAAAACGCAAGCAAAAGAATTGCCGCAGGAGAAACAGTAAGCGTTGCATTGAACGGCATTGGAGACAGGATTAATTCGGTTTCTCTGCAAAAAACACTCTGGCTTATCTCTCAGGGTATTAGCAGCGGAGGAGAAATGGCAAATTTGTTGTTCAAACTATCTGATGATTTGAAAGGCCAGAATGCTCTCAAAGAACAAATAAGTGCTGATATTTCCATTTACATTTTGCTGATATTCTTTGCGGCTGCCTTTGGTGCACCAATGCTTTTCGGC
>PCWY01000035.1:1964-2444 GCA_002762975.1 Candidatus Diapherotrites archaeon CG11_big_fil_rev_8_21_14_0_20_37_9
GTTCTATCAAGCCAGCTTGCAAATACTCCAACAATAGATGCGTCAAAACTGCCTTCCTCATCAAATTTTAACGCAATCAAAGGGTTTGCATCAGGAAGCGAAGCAGCCATAACCCCAGAATTCATTTTAATGTTTTCAATCATTTCCCTTATCGCAACAATAGTATTTTCATCCCTAACCATCGGCGTAATCAACAATGGAAAAGAGCTCGCAGGAGTAAAATACATCCTTCCTTTGGCGGCAATCAATTTGTTTGTTTTTTTCACAGTAAGGGCAGTGCTTACAAGCGTGTTTGGAAATCTGGTGTAACAAGGATTAATCCATTTTTATGCTTTTCACAAAAATGGTTTTTTTATGGTGCAATCGAATTTAATCAGATTTTTTGGAGATAACCCATTCAACAGGATTCTTGATGCTTTAGTGGATAATATGGGTGAAGCATATTCAAAAACCGAGCTCATGGAACTTTCAGGGTTGAGC
>PCWY01000035.1:2518-4944 GCA_002762975.1 Candidatus Diapherotrites archaeon CG11_big_fil_rev_8_21_14_0_20_37_9
GACAAAGCTTTACACTTTAGAGCGGAAAAGCAGTTTTGTCAGGGATATCCTGAAATTTGAAATGCGAATGATAGAGGAAACCGCACCGAAAAAACAAAAGCTTTTGGTATAAATTGGTTTCTTTAACTTTTTATAAAAAAAAAGAAGTTTTGATTGCCCCGAAGGGCAATCAATGTTTTTAGTTCAATTAAGCTGTTGCGTTACAGGTAGCATTTGCATCTCTATTTGCAAATCCATCATTGTATCTCAATCCAAGATCTGCTTTTACTGCTCCTGCAGTTAAACCAAGTCCAGCTCCTGCATTGTTGAATGTTACAGTGAACTCTTCGTTTGCAGCAACAGTTGCTCCTGTATAGTCAGACGCTTGTAATGCTCCGCCGTTGAAGGTTCCTGTGAATGTGACTGCACTCAAAGTTTTACCTGTCTGATTTGAAACCTTTATTGCTAATGCATCAGTGTTCTGATCAAAATCTGAGATTAGCAGTTTCTGGAATCCTGTACATCCCTCAGTTCCTATTTGCTGTGGGTTGATGAGGAATACCAAAGCTGCAACAACAATGACGATTACAACAAGTGCCCAACCGTATGTCATCAGGTATTCAAGAGCAGACTGTCCCTTTTTTTCTTTGAAAACCATTTTTTTCACCTCCCTTTCCCTTTTTTCCCATTTTATTTTTAACGAAATTAGTGTTAAATTTCATATACTAAGATATTTTAACTATTTAAAGGTTATTGCTTCTTGGATTTGAGTTTTTTTTCAACAAACGCAGGAACAAGCTCTTTAAGGCTTCCTCCGTATTTGGCAATTTCTTTTACAATGCTGGAAGTTACATAAAAGTATTCTGCGCTTGTCATCACAAAAACGGTTTCTACATTATTATCCGTTAACCTGTTTACTGTAGCTAATTGAAATTCTCCAGGAAAATCACTTGTTTCACGTAAGCCTCTAAGAAGCACATCGCACTTTTCTTTTTTTGCAAAATCAATTAACAATGAATCAAAACCCTTTACTTCAACGTCCTTCAAATCATTTACGCTTTCTTTCACCATTTCAATCCTTTCATTGAGTGAAAAGCATGGTTTTTTGTTCGGGTTTTCTGCAACAGCAACAACAAGCGAATCAAAAAGCCTGAGGCCTCTTTTAATTACATCAAGATGCCCAAGTGTTATAGGGTCAAAAGTTCCAGGGTAAATTGCTTTCATTCAAACGCCTTTTTTTTTGAAAGTTTTTCCAATAATTCTTCAACCTGTTTTCTTGTATCATCAAAACTTTTTCCTGTGTCAATAACATAATCTGCCTTTTTCTCGTTTTTTTCAGGCGGTTCTTGTGTTGCAACAATTCTTTCAAATTCAGCTTCAGTATACCCTTTATTTACTGACCTGCTTTTTGCAAGTTCTTTTTCAGTTTTTATAAGCACAACATAATCAAAGAGGGTTTCCATTTTTGCTTCAAAAAGTAATGGGACTTCGATAAAAAAAAGTGTTTTTGAAAACTCTTCCTTATGGGTTTCTTTATATTTAATTATTTTTTCTTTCACAAGCGGATGCATAAATGCGTTTACTTTTTTGAGTTTCTCAGGGTTGTTAAAAATAATTGCTGAAAGCAACTGCTTGTCGATTTTATCATCAAGTGCTATTGTTGGACCAAAAATTTCCTTCATTTTTGCAATGATTTCTTTTTCATAGTATAATTCATCCACCATCCGGTCACAGTCAATTGTTTTGAAATTGTGCGATTCAATCATTCTCCGCACGGAGCTTTTTCCGGATCCAAAGTTTCCCGTAATTGCTATTAACATAAGAGTAATTTGCCATTAAATGCATTTAAAATGATCTTCACAAAAATGTCCCTAAACCCTTAAAAAGACATTAAACCTTTTTTTAGTGCATGAATACAGATATATTCAGGGAATATGATATCAGGGGCATTGCGGATACTGATTTAACTGATGAAGTTGCAGAATCCATTGGAAAAGCCGTAGGAACGCTTGTGAAGCGTGCTTTTTCGAACAAAGTTAGCCCTGATATTGTTGTTGGCTGTGATAATAGATTAAGCAGTCCAAGGCTTTTCAATGCATTAAAAAAAGGCATTCTTTCAACAGGGGTAAGCATTATTTTTATTGGGGAAGTTACAACTCCGATGTTATATTATTCTGTGAACAAACTCAAGGCAGAGGGAGGGATAAGCGTTACCGCTTCCCATAACCCTCCGGAGTATAATGGCTTCAAGGTTCTTGTGGGGCAGGAAGCGATTTTCGGCGAGCAAATACAGGAAATAAAAAATCTCATTGAAAAAAAAGATTTTGAAAAAGGCGAAGGCGAATATGCTGAAATGAACATTGAAAAGCAATACACTCAGGACATTGCCTCTCGCATTTCGCTTGAAAAAAAGCTCAAAGTTGTTGCTGACGCGGGCAATGGAATGG
>PCWY01000035.1:4955-7530 GCA_002762975.1 Candidatus Diapherotrites archaeon CG11_big_fil_rev_8_21_14_0_20_37_9
GCGCCAGCAATTCTTGAAAAAATCGGGTGCGAGGTAATTCCGCTTTACTGCAAAAAAGACCCTGCTTTTCCGAACCATCCTGCCGATCCGGTAAAAGAGGAGAACATGTGCGATCTTATTGCAACAGTAAAAAAAGAAAAGGCCGATTTGGGTTTTGGTTTTGATGGTGATTCTGACAGGATAGGGCTTGTCGATGAAAAAGGAAACCTCATTTACGGAGACATAATACTTGCTTTGCTTTCACAGGACCTTTTAACAAGGCATCCTGGTGCAAAAATAATTTTCGAGGTAAAATGCTCACAGGCACTTGGTGACTGGATAACTGCAAAAGGCGGTGAACCTATAATGTGGAAAACAGGACACAGTCTCATAAAAGCAAAAATGCGTGATGAGGGCGCACTTCTTGCGGGTGAAATGTCAGGGCACATGTTTTTTGCAGAAAACTGGTTCGGCGTGGATGATGCGATTCTTGCTGCTGCAAAGATTGCTGAAATAGTTTCAAAAAGCGGTGAAACATTAAGTGAACTTGTTTCAAAAATTCCTGATTATTCATCATCACCAGAATACAGGGTTGATTTTGCTGATGCTGAAAAATTTGCTTTTGTGGAAAAAGCAAAAAAACACTTTTCAGAAAAATACAAAACAATCACAATTGATGGAGTAAGGGTTGTTTTTGAAAATGGCTGGGGGCTTATACGTGCATCCAATACTGGGCCAAAACTCATTCTAAGGTTTGAAGGAAAATCAAAAAAGGATCTTGAAAACATCAAAAAAATAATGATTTCTGAAATAGAGTCATTTTCAGGAAAAAAGTTTGAGTTATAATGGTGCGGAATTGCATATTCAGGAAAAATAGTGTATTTTCTTGGGATTTCTTATTTTTCTTTAATGTATTAACGTTTTTATATTAAAATACTATATATATTGGGTCTTAATGGCAGTTAAAAAATTAATTATTTTGTTTTTGCTGGTATTGTTCTTTGGAACTGTTTCTGCTGATAGCATATTCTGGCTCCGCGGAAACGACGAAATGCTTTTTGCTGACAATTCAATTTATTACTCGCTTCACGAAATCGGTCCTGATGAATTATCCACTACAACAACAATCACAAAAACAGCTTCTTCAGGGACAGGAGAATGGGCAAGGTTTTATCATGAGGGTTTGCAATCCAATACTGAATTATCCGGATCTGTTTCAGTTTGGTTTTCTGAAACACAAAGTAATGATTCAGAAGCAAAGATGCGCTTCAGGTTATCTGATTTTAATCCTACAAATTCTCTTAGCACAGAAATAGTTTCATCAAACTGGAAAACAATCATAAATGGATTTTCTTATCAAGATAGTATTGATGTTCCAACTCCTTACACTATTGTTGCAGGGCACAAACTGAAACTTGTTATTGAATATCAGGCAACTCCTGGCTCATCACTTTCCCTTATTGTTGACGAAAGCAGTCCGGGACAGCTTTTATCCTGGGCTGCACCAAATAGTATTGCTTATGATCTTGAGGGAGTTGGTAATGCAGGGGCATTATTGTTAAGCGCTTCAGGCCTGCCTGCAATTGAATGCAGTCAAAGTTCAGAATGTAATGACTCAAATCCAAATACAACTGATTTGTGTTATTATCCAGGAACGTATGCGTCTTTTTGCAGCAATGAAACAGATGGCTGCAATACTGAATGTTCTTCCAATTCTGCTTGCGTTGACGGCTCAGGCGGAACCTGCCTAAAGCCCGGAAGCTGCTCAAGCTACTGTGAGTATACAGAAGCGTTTCTTTTTCAGGATGATGATTCTGAAGTAATATGCAATTCAAATAATCAGTGTGATGATGGCATTGATACTACAATTGATTTGTGTGAAAATGCCGGCACTACCGAATCCTATTGTTCAAATGCAACTTGTCCTATAAGCTGTTATTCTGATTCTGCTTGTGATGATGGCAATCCAATTACAAATGATTTATGTGTTAATGCAGGCACATGTGAATCAGCATGCAATAGCACAAGCTGTAACCCTGTCTGCACATCTTCCTCAGATTGTGATGACGGCAATACTGAAACCACTGATGTTTGTACGGGTGCAGGAAGGTGCACAGCTACATGTGAAAATTTGACGACAATAGGAAACGGCACATGTGATGCCGGAGAAACCGAATGTTCCGCACCCGCTGATTGCGGAACCTGCGGTGGAAGCATTTCGAGCGTTTATGAATTTGCCTGTATTGGGAATTCATGTAAAAAAACAATAAAATTGGGTGTTTGCGGAAATAACAGGTGTGAAAAAGGAGAGGATTATTTTGCATGCGCTTCTGATTGTAAACCGCAGAATATTGCAATTTCCTTTTCTTTTCCTGACAATTTTTATGTAAGAGGAGAAACGGTTGAAGTTATTGCTTCGCTTACTGTTGATGACCGGAAAGTTCCAGATGCAAAGATGCGTGCAACAGGATTTTTTGGCGACATTCCTATGTTTAATGATGGTAAGCATAACGATGGTACAAGGAATGACAATATTTATGGCGGATCATTCACACTAGATTCTAAACAGGGCAAGGATCTTTATCCTGTTACTGTT
>PCWY01000035.1:7551-18932 GCA_002762975.1 Candidatus Diapherotrites archaeon CG11_big_fil_rev_8_21_14_0_20_37_9
ACGAAAAAAAAAGTGGAATTCATTAATGTAAGCCCGAAAATAAGCTCAAAGGTGGGTTTCAATAAACCTGTTTACATTCTCGGGGACAATATTGTTGTGAATACAGAAATTGATGTAAAAGGCAATCCTATAACCCTGCCGGTAAAATTTTCATTTGAGCGCAATGGAGAAACACTGAAATCAGGCACAGCTGATTCTGTTGACGGTTTGATTGAAACAAATTACAGGACCACGCTTATCGATTTGGATGGCAATTATACTTTCAGGCTTAGTGCTGCTGACTTCAACAATAATTCGCTTGATGTTGAAAAGCAGTTTTTGGTTTTAAGCCCTGATGCAACAAATTTCCTTGTTGTGAAATTAACCGGGTTTGATCAGGGTGCCTACAAGAAAGGTTCTGAGGTAAATGTTGTTGCAACTGTAAGCGATATTGAGGGTCTGATGATTGACGGTGCCATTGTTTCAGGAAGCACTTCTACAGGAATAAGGTTCAAAATGGTTGGAAAAGGCAATGGTACTTACGAGGGCAGTTTTAATATTCCTGCAAATACTCCTGCGGAAAAAATGTCGGTTATTGTTGAAGCAGTAAATCAAAGCAAACAGGGTTCAGGTTCAGATTTTTTTGATGTAATTCCACTTGGAATAACCGTTGAAATTGTGGAGCCTGCTCCGTTCAGAAATGTTCAGGCAGGCGAAGAACTCAAAATTGTGGTAAGGGCATCTTATGAAACAGGAAATCCTGTGGTAAGCGATGATGTGTTTGCTTATGTTCAGGGAGAAAAAATCAAGTTAGTTGGCAGTACAGCCCAAAATGGGTTATTTGAAGGAGTCCACATTGTAAAAGTTTCACAACAATCTAATTTTGAAATAAATATTGAAGTAAACAGCGGTTATGGGGATTTTTCAAAAGAAATTATTGAAGTAAACGTTACTGGAATTTCTTACCAATATTATCTGAGGCAATTCGGCATCAGCATTGTGCTCCTGTTATTTGCACTGGCTTTGAGCGCTGTACTGATTTACTTTATGCTGAAAAAAAGAAATTCCCTTTCTGGGTTGAAAAAGCGTGAAAAGCAAATGCTTGAAAAAATCAAGGGCGTCCAAACACAGTACTTTGTTGAGGGCACGATTGACAAAAAAGCATATGATAATAACATGGAAAAACTCGAGCCGGAATTGCACGATATAAGGGAATCAATAAATGAGCTTGTGGAGAAGGGGAAGAAATGAGGTTTGCAATAATTTTTTTTTTAATTATTTTTTCAACAACGACATTTGCGGGAACAGGTTTCTGGCTTAGGGGCCAAGACTTCACCAATTTTATTGCGGGTTCAAAAGCAAATTTCATGACGCAGACTCCGCCAAATCTTTCTTCAGCTGACAGCATTTTTGAACCGGATTTGAATTCAGTTATAGGTGAATGGTACACAAGCAGTTTCAGAAGCACGGTACAAATGCATACTGGAGTCTCATTCTGGCTGAATGGTATTTCACCTATGGATGCTGAAATTGAATGGGAATTATATGATTTTAATCCTTTAAACCAAAGATCTACTTTAATTGCAAGAGGCACAGTTTCTCCAAGCAACAATGAAAATTATGTTGCGCTTGCAGAACCTTACAGTCTTAATCCAGGGCGAAGGTTAAGAGTTGTTCTAAAAGGATCCGGAAAAATTGCCCTTGACAAAACTGATTTATCATCTAAATCAGAGTGGGTTTCGAAAACAAACGAAGTTTTTTCCGCGCCAGGAATACAAAAAACAGGATTAATTTATTTTGAAAGTTGTTCTTTTGAAGAAGTGGCATGCACTTCAAATTTGAGTTGTAATGATTCGAATCCATTTACACAGGATACTTGCATTAATGTTGGCGCCTGTGAAGCTTATTGTGAATATGACTCCTGTTCCCCTTCATGCACAAGCCCGCTTGATTGTCAGGATGGCAATCCACTTACAATTGACTGGTGCGTTAATGCAGGCTCATGCGATGGTTATTGTACAAACAATGCGTGCGAAGTACAATGTGATAGCCAACAGGACTGCAACGATAAAAACCCCGGGACAACAGACGTATGTAATTTTCCAGGTACTTGTTTTTCGTCCTGTGAAAACATTCCTGTTGCTGAAAAAACAATTACTCAAGATAGTTGCCGAATATTTGAATGTTCAGGAAACAATTGTGTTGAGACACTTGCAATAAATTGCTGTGGGAACAATTTGTGTGAACAGGGAGAAACGTGCGCCGCTGATTGTATTGGTGTAAATCTTGAAGTTTTAAGCCCATTAATCGGAGATTATGTTGTTTTAGGCGAAGAGTTTTTTGTAGTTGTAAAAAATCCAGTTAAAACTCCATTGCTTGTGAACGGTTTTTTTGGAAAGCATAATTTACTTGATGACGGACAACATAATGATGAGCTCCCTAATGACGGAATATATGGCCTTAATTTCAAGGTAAGTGAAAATGAAACGCCTGGAATAAAAACAATTGCAGTAGAGGATAAACAATCAGGGAAAACAATTTTCTTCCATTTGAATGTTATTCCTGTTCTAGAAGTTTCACTTCAGGAAGGGAAAAAAGAATATATTTTATCCGATGTGCTTGAAGTAAGTGGTAACATATCAAAAAAAAGCAGACCACTACAAAAAGACGTCTACATAACTGGTATGGCTTCTGGTAAAACAATATTCTCAAATAAAGTGCCTTCAGATGCTTACGGGAATTTTTATTTTTCCTATAAATCACTTTCAACAGATCCTGCGGGTGACTGGATTGTTGAGGCAACAGTTTCTGACGGTTTCGGTAATAAGGGGAAAAAGAGTGTTTCTATTGTTTTTTTTGAGCCTGAGCAGGATTTGCCTTTGAAACTGAAACTTGTTGATGGTTTTAATGGTAATACAACAGCTGGTGGAAAAATTTCCGCAAGACTTGTTGTCACAAAAAATAGTATTCCTTTAGATGGTGCTGTTTTGTCTACAAGAATAAAAGATAAAGACATAGAACTTGTTCCTGAAGGCAACGGAGTATATTTCCTTGAAACTGTTCTCCCGGGAGATCTTTCTGCTGGCAGATTTTCGGTTGTTGTAAGGGCTGAAAAAGGAGTTGATTTTGGGCAAAAGGTAATTAATTTTGAATTAATGCCAAGAGAAATAATTGTTGATATTAAACCTGACAAAGAAAGCTTTCTTGTTGGTGAAACAAGCGAAATTGAGGTTGGAGTTTCGTTCAAAAACGGGGATAAAATTGATGGGGTGAATATTGAAGTTAAAGTAGGTGGGCAACCGGTTCAGGTTATTGAAAAGGAAGGTAGTTTTTTTGTTTTCTATAAAGTTGAGGAAGCAACTCAGTTTAATGTTGAAGTAATCGTTACTGCTCCTTCAGGATCAACAGGTTCAGGGACATTTACTGGACTAATTGAGGGTTATTCTATTTGGTATTATCTTGAAACTTACGCAATTTTAATTACTGCAATTCTTGTAATATTTTTGGGACTTGTATCATTCATAGGGTATGCCAAGTATGAGGCCGAAACAAAGAATAACCTTGAACGCAGGGAAGAGGAATTGCTGAAAGAGATAAAATATTTGCAGACAAGATACTTCAAGCTTGGCACAATAACAAGAAAAAAGTACGATGAGCTGATTTTAAAGTACGAGCAGGAACTTAATATTATAAGGAAAAAGTTAGGTAAGGTGAACAAATGATTTTCAGAAAAGCACTTATTATTGTTTTATTGCTAGTTTTTGCGGCATTTACTCCGGCACTTTTATTGAAATCAGAAAAAAATTCTTATTCAAAAGGGGATTCAATTGTTTTAAGCGGATTTTGCGATTCAGGTGAAAACCGAATTTCTGCAGAAACTGAAGGAAAAATAGTTTTTGATGAGCAAGTGATTTGCGATGTTAAAGGATTCAAATTTTCTTACCCAACAACATTCCTTGATCCATCAGGTTCATGGAAAATTACCTTATCCAGTCCAGAAACCGAATCAAGCGTGCTTTTGCGTGTTGAACCTACATCCGATTCGGCGTTTTTTAGAATAACTTTTTTGAGTCCTGCTGAATTTAATTTCAGCCGAGGAGAATTTGTTTTTGTAAGTGTTGAGGTTCTTGATGCAGGTGAACCAGTTGATAATGCCCAAGTAGTTTTTTTTGATGCGTTCAGCAGAAAAATAAATCTAAAAAATTCAGGTAACGGGATTTACGATCTCAATTATTCTGTGCCTTATAATGCTCCTACAGGACAGTGGAATTTGCTTGTTGTTGCACAAAAAGAAACCGATTCAGGAAAAATAATTGGCGGGGAAAGAAAAATTCCCGCAGAAATTTCACCCGCTAGGTTTGATTTTGTTATAATTGAACCAAGCAAACCTGCTTATGAGCAAAGTGACGCAATACCATTCAAATTCAATGTTTTTTACCCTAATGGCACAAAACTTGATTCAACTAATCTTAAACAAGTTGAAGTTATTGCAGGCGACCAAAATTATATTGCTGAGCTGAATACAAATAATGAATATGTATTATCCTATATTCCAAACCAATCAGGAAATATTGACGCAAGGATAATTGCAACTGATACTGCGGGAAACGAATCACAATATTCAGTGCAAGTAACAGTTACATGCCCAATAACCTGTTTTTTGAAGAACTGGGGGCTCATAATTCTTGTTTTTGTTTTAGTGGTTGCAATAATAACAAGGCTTTTTTATCACAAAACAAAACTTAATCTTGAATTAATGCGCCTCAAATCAGAAAAAGAAAAAACAACACAACTAATCAAGAATCTGCAATTAGAATATTTTGGAAAAGGGATAATGCCAAGCTCAAGCTACAAATCCAACCTCCTAAATTACAAATCAAAGCTTATTGAAATAGATGAACAGCTTAATCAGCTTCAGAAAAAACTTTCCGAAGAAAAATAGTATTTTAAATAAAAAAACCCAATAATGCAATGGTCATGAATATGGATGAAAACAAGAAAAAGGCTATTTTGAAGGCTACAATAAATCTTGTAAAAACAAGGACGCCAAAAGAAGACATCGAAATAAGCCTAAAGGAACTAGGCCTCAATGATGAGGAAGTCAAATTTTTCCTGAAAAATGCAATAGAAGACTGCAATAAGGAAATTGATACCGAGCCTGTTCCTGAAATGTCTGTTCCGGGAAAAAAAGAAGAACCAAAAAAAGAGCCGGCAAAAAAGGAAAATATACTTGATTTTTTTTCAAAAAAAGAAGGAAAAAAAGAACCTGAAAAAGCAGCACCTGAAAAAAAAGACCCTAAAAGTTTTATTCCTAAATTGAAATCAGGCGGCAGAAAAAATGTTCAGGAAATAAACGAAAAATCTTTCCTTGATGCAAAGCCAGAGAAACAAGAAAAGGAAAAAATAAGCCAACCAAGAGATTTAATAAAAAAACCACTTCTTGAAATTAAATCCGATGCTGAATCTAAATCAGTTGCCGAATCTAAACAGCCAATTGAATCATCGCCAAAAATGATGACAACAAATCTTGATATAATTGCAAACAACCTCGGAAAACTAAAGTCAATTTCAAAACATGATTCGGAATCAGAGTCTGTTCAAAAGCAATCTGTTTCGAAACAACCTGTTGCAAAAGTTGTTTCTGAAAAACCGAGTTACATGAACGCTGAGCTAACGATGCTTGTGATTCCAAATAAGGATTATGGTAAAGGAATGACGCTTCTTGCAAGAAAAATAAGCAGGGATTACAATAAAATTGTTTATGTAAATCTTAATGAGCTCTATGATAATCTTGTGAATCGTTTACGAAAAGAAAATATTGACCCTAAAAAATTTTATTTTATTGATGCTGTGACAATGGCTTCAGTAAAAGATTTCACAAAACATGGTAATTGTTCTTTTGTAAGCAGTCCAAATTCGCTTGTAGAACTAAGTCTTGCAATAAGCCGTGCACTTACCAATGAAAAACCACAAGCGCTTATATTTGATTCCATTTCCACTTTGCTTATTTATGAAAATGAAACAACAGTGACAAAATTCATACACTCTCTTATCGGAAAGATAAAGGCAATGAGCGTTACCGCGTTTTTTACCGCTCTCGAAGGTGACTCGCAGACAGAGGCAATAAAGGATCTCACAATGTTTGTGGATAATGTAAATACGCTTACCGAATTTGAACTCGGAGAACTTGGGGTTAGTTCAGGTTTCAGTGCTTTTAACCAAATACAGCAAAAACCTGTTCCCCGTGCGCCTCAGCCGGCACTCAGAAAAGACATGAATATTTTGGCAAAGGCCCTTGAAGCTGAAAATAAAAAACAAGTTACAATGGAAAAAAATCAGTTAATTGAAGGAGAAATGCTTGCGCTTCGTAAAAGACTTGATGAAATGCAATCAGATCGAAAAAATGAATTAGCTGAAAGAATTGAAGGAAAAATGAAAAAGCTTGATTCACTTTCAAGTCTTGAAAAACAGATTGCAGAGCTTGACAAAAAAATTGGCCAGAACCAGGAAAAACCAATAAATTCCTTGTTGATAAATCAAATTGAAAAACTCGAGTCAAAAATTAACCAACTTGAAAAAAAACTTGAATCTAAAGAAGATGTCCGTAAAAACGATCTTGAAAAATTTACCCTGAAACAAAAGCTTGAGTTAGCGGAAAAGAAAAGAGAACTTGATGCAATGATGAATGATTTTTATGCTGTTGACCCAAGTCAGGTAGACCCGAAAAAAGGCATAAGCAAAGGATTATCAAAAAAACTTCAAGGTAAAAAAAAGGTACTTGACAAGGCCTACAAACGCGGTCTTATTACAACACAAGCCTACAAAGGCGGAAAAAAGCGCATAAAAGGTGAAATCAAGCGGTTAGAATACAGTGCACAAGTAGCTTCTCTTGAAAAAAAGCTCGATGCGCTGAATGAAGCATATGATTCAGGGATAATTACTAGAGATTCATATGTAAAAGGGAAAGCGAGGCTGGAAAAACTCCTTAAAAACTAAAGAAACATTTAAAAAGGAAAAAGAGTTTATATTTTAGATTAAATCTCCGCGGGATACTAATGGTTATGAAAAAGAAAAAAAGCTCAAAATCAAAGATTACAAAAACAGTAAAGAAAAAAACAGTTGCTAAAAAGAGCACAAGAAAAGTAGCTCCTAAAGCAAAAAATATTTCAAAAATAGTTGCTCCAGCAATGGATGAGGATCACTCAGTTCTTAAGGAAGCACTCAAAGATATTGCAAGAGAACTTGGTCAGCTCAGGGAAGAAAAAGAAGATCTTGAAGGAACCTTGGATAGCATTGCAATGGATATTACAACAACACAAAATGAAGAAGTCCAGTTAAAGGATCAGGTAAGGAAACTTAATTCTGTTGAAAGTGCATTGGCATTGAAAAGATCAAGGCTTAGAACAAAGCTTGAAGGAATCAAAACCAAAATACAAAAAGTCAGGCAGCTTTCAGCAAAAATGGAAAGTTTATAACCTAACTAATTTTGGTTGTAGGATTTTATCAAAATCAGTTTTTGAAGTTCAGGAAAGATTATTTTTTAATCTTCCCTGAAAATTTCTTCATCAATATAAACTTCAAAACCATTGTCTGTAATTTTATACGGTACAAGTTTCTTTGCATGCCTGCTGCTTCTCAGCTTCAGGATTTCAAGTGCATTTTCCCTTGAATTGTGCACTTTAATATTGTAAAACACTATGACTCCGTCAGCCAAGAATTCTTCAACACCGTGCCGTGAATAAATTTTTGGTGATTGTTCTGTTTCGCCAAAAACAAGGTTAACGGAGCGGTACTTTTCAAGTGTTTCAAAAAGATGCCTCAAATACTGCCTATATCCTTGTGAATTTTCCATAAATGCAATTGAAAGTGCGGAAAGAGAATCCACTACAACCCTGTCAGGTTTGAAAGGTAAATCAAATTGGAAAGGCAGATCAAATTGCTCAAACTCAATGTAAAGCCCGCCCCTTTCTTTTGTAAGTGTAGCCTCAACTGCCCTTGCTATTGTCAACGGATCTATTTTTATTATTGCAAGAAGACCTTCTTTTTCAAGCGCATCAAGATCCCACCCAAAGTTTTCCATCATGTTTTCCTTGATTTTTTCGGTTGTTTCTTCGAGAGTAAGGTAAACTCCCTTTTCTCTCCTTTGCTTTGCACCTGCGTACAGGAACTGCATTCCAAAAGTGGTTTTTCCTGTTCCTGCCCCGCCGGATATAAGTATTGTATCGCCTTTCTTGAGGCCGCGCCTGTCAACAAGCTTGTCAAAATCACTCACAAGCACAGGAATTGTTTCCCTTATGTTTGTTTTTTTGTATTTGTATTGTTTTAGGGTAGCATGCTTTGTTTCTGGTTCGTCTTCTTTTATTGAAGGCATCAGATTTCCAAGCAAGTTTGGTGTTTCCTTTGTTTTTTTTACTTGTGATTTGTTTTTAAAAAAATTTCTGTTTTTAAAAAAATTTCCCTCATTCGAACCCCAAAAATCGCCTTCCATGGAATCTGATTTGTCAACAATTGCAATAGACGGATCCTCAATGGATTTGCCCGCAATTGCACTTATTTTTTTGGCCTGTTTTACAATATTATCCGCTTCATGTTCAGGAACACCTATTTCAGTCATGCTTTGCTTTGCATCTTCTTCGCTTGTTCCACTATCAAGGAGTCTTTTAGTAGCATCAATCAGTCGTTCTTTATTTTCAACCATCTCAAGATTAGTACATTTAAATAGTATAAAATTCTTTAGGTAAGTAAAATCAGTCGAACAATAGTTTAATAATTAAAATTCGTCTTAATGTTTTGTGGTAAAAATGGCAACCAAACCAATAACTCGTCAATATGAGGTTAAAAGGATAAAATCAGGTATTCCTGGCCTTGATGAAATGATGGGCGGCGGAATACCAAAAGGCAACCTTGTGGTAATAAGTGGAGACCCAGGAAGCGGAAAAACACTCATGTGCTGGCAATTTCTATGGAAAGGGGCAACAAAATACAATGATAACGCGGTGTATGTTTCCCTTGAGGAGACACAGGATGCTATTTTTGAGGGCGCGGCAGAATTTGGCTGGGACATGAAAAGTCTTATTACTCAAGGAAAACTTGTAATTGTATCAATTGATCTTTATGATTTCGAAATGATGAAAACCGCAATTGAAGACAATGTGAAAAAAATAAACGCACAAAGAGTTGTGATTGATCCTGGTGTAATTTTCAGATTATTTTTTGATAACGAACTTGATGCAAGAAAAAGAATTGTATCTCTTGGAAAAATGCTCAAAGTAATAGGTGCAACCGCAATAATTACAAATGAAATAAGTCTTGATAGAGTAACATCTCTATTCGGCCTTGAAGAATATGTTGCTGACGGAGTAATCCTGATGTACCACACAAAAATAAAAAACAGGTTTGTGAGAAGTGTTGCGGTTCTCAAAATGAGAAACACTGAAATACTTGAAAGCCTAAAGCCTGTAAAAATAACAAAAAGTGGCATCAAAATACTCTCAAGTGCAGAAATGTTCGATGAGGTGGATTAATGGTTTCTGCAAACAACATTGAAGAATACTTAACGCCTGGAAGTAAAATAAACCTTAAAATAAATTCCGCAACTGAAGGAATTGAACAGCCTTTTGCATTACTTTTACTTGTTGAACCAAAGCAATATTCTTTGATGAAAGACCATGTAGTACAGAAATATGCTGTTGATAATGACATCATTTACATAACTGTAAATACAGGAGTTGCAAAAATAATCGAGGAGTTAAAACAAAACAAAATTGAAACAAAAAATTTTTCATTCATTGACCTTGTTTCAAAAAGCACAGGCGCAAAAAAAACTGTAGGTGAAAACATATCCTATTTAGAATCGCCTTCAGAACTTACTGATACTCTTGTTTACGTCGAAAAAGAATTATCCGAGAAAAAAAAACCTTTTGTTGTGCTTGATTCTGTTTCAACACTCCTTGTTTACAATGATGTGGCTTCTGTTGAACGCTTTGTGCATCTGCTTGTCGGAAAAGTAAATGATATTGAAGCATCAGTTTTGATTTTTTCAACCGATGCGGACGATTCGCAAATTGTCACAAAAACAATAGGGCAGTTTGTGGATAAAACAATTAGAATTTGATTTTATATTTTCCTGCAAAAACCGATTTGAAAATTTCACCTGTTCTTTTCCTGCTTTCCTCTATAAATCCCTTAATCTTTATACTCTCTTTCCTTGCCTTATCTGCCTCTTTTTCCCTTTCCTCAAACTCCCTTGAATGCGAATCAATCCTATTCTCAATGTTCTTTATTTTTCCTGTAATGTTCTGTATTGAAATTTTTTTGTTAACTGCCTGCAAATCCGCCTCAGCCTTGTTGATTTTCCAAAAAAAATCCGAGTAAAAATCCTTTTCAAGAAGCATTCCAATAACCATGAGCCTCTTTTCCTTTTCTTTATCTTTAAGGGAAATGCTTCCATCAATTATCATTTTTTTTGCAACCTCAAGAACCTTTTTTGAAATTCCGCCGTTAGGGTCAATTATTGTTGCGGATGCAGGATTATCAAGCATTGCCCTTAAAACGGATTTTTCTTTATCGTCCAAAAGAGAATTTCCTCCAGAAAGAACAAGCAGCCTTTTCAGGACCTTTTCAGCAGGTGCAATTTCAGAATTAAAAGAAGCAACCGCATCATTTTTTTCACCTTGCTTTTCGGATTGTTCGGAAAAAAGCAGGTTGTATTCCTTTGCTTCAGGAGAATTTTTTTTCTTTTCAAGTTCCTGTTTTACTTCCCTGATTTTTAACTGAATTTCCTTTGCCTTTAATTCGGCTTCTTTTAATACAACCTCGGCATTTTTTTGGTTTCTTGTTCTTGAATCAAAGTCTTCAAACGCTTTCTTAGCCCTTAACAAAGAAGCCATTTTCTGAGCCATTGGTCCTGTGCCGAGATTTTTGAAAGTTTCAGAAAGTTCTTCAATATTTTCTCCAACAGAACGTATTTCATCTTTTAACATTAGTTTTGCAAGTGCAATATTTTTCCAGTAAGGCAGTAAATCTCTTGTGATTGCATCAAAAGATTTTTTTGAATACGCTGAAACAGTTTCAAAATCAGTTTCGGCAGGCGGAGTAAGCTTTGAAGAAAGCCCTTTTAATTGTTGAGCAAGATTTTTTTGAGAAGTAATTATTATGCGCCTGTACCTCTTGTTGCCTTCATCAAGGTTAATCTCATGCGATTCAAGGCCAACAGCACTTTTTCCCAGATTGCCAAGCAAATATTTTATTTCAGAATATTTTTTTGAAACCGTATCGCTAAAAATATTATTTTCTTTTTCAAATTCGGATTCAACCATTGCTCTTGCATCCAAAAAACCAATTTCCTTTTCCTTTTCAGAAAAAAGCCCTGAAACCTTGTCAAATAAACCCATAATTGTATA
>PCWY01000035.1:18979-19121 GCA_002762975.1 Candidatus Diapherotrites archaeon CG11_big_fil_rev_8_21_14_0_20_37_9
TTGGTCGGATATGCTTAAAATAATCATGTCTTGCAAATAGTTTATGGAATGGCAGGAAAAAATGAGGCAAATAGCCGAAGAAATGAAAAAAAGGGATGACTTTGCAGTAATACACCATTATGATGCTGATGGTTGCAGTTCA
>PCWY01000033.1:0-366 GCA_002762975.1 Candidatus Diapherotrites archaeon CG11_big_fil_rev_8_21_14_0_20_37_9
ATTCAAACAGGAATCTCAACAATTGATGTCATGAACACACTAGTAAGAGGACAGAAATTACCTATCTTTTCTGCATCTGGTCTTCCGCACAACCAACTTGCAGTGCAGATTGCAAGACAAGCAAAAGTAAGAAAAGCAGGAGAAGAATTCGCAGTAGTATTTGCTGCAGTTGGAATTACACATGAAGAAGCCTCATTCTTTATGAGGGACTTTGAAAAAACAGGTGCATTGGAAAATGCAGTTCTATTCTTGAACTTAGCAGATGATCCTTCAGTTGAACGATTAATTACTCCAAGATTAGCATTGAGTACAGCAGAATACTTAGCATATGAACACGATATGCACATTCTTGTATTAATTACAGAT
>PCWY01000033.1:469-18985 GCA_002762975.1 Candidatus Diapherotrites archaeon CG11_big_fil_rev_8_21_14_0_20_37_9
TCTACGAAAGGGCAGGAGTAATAAATGGCAAGAAAGGATCTGTAACACAGATTGCTATTCTATCAATGCCATCAGATGACATTACACACCCAATCCCTGATTTGACAGGTTACATTACAGAAGGACAGATTGTTGTTGGAAGGGAACTCCATAGAAAAGGAATTTTCCCGCCAATAGATGTTCTTCCATGCCTCTCAAGGTTAATGAATCTTGGAATAGGAAACGGGAAAACAAGAGAAGACCACAGGGGAGTTGCAGACCAGCTCTATGCGGCATACGCACAAGGAAGAGATTTGAGAAGTCTTAGTGCAGTTGTTGGTGAAGAAGCATTAAGCGAAATTGACAGAAACTACCTCAAATTTGCTGATGCATTTGAAGAAAAATTCATCAAACAAGGACATGAGGAAAACAGGACAATTGAACAGACACTTGACGTGGGCTGGGAACTCATGGCAATGCTGCCTGAAACAGAACTCAAAAGGGTAAAAATTGAACACCTTGAAAAATACGGGAAAAAATTCAGGAAATAAAAAACAAAAAAAAATTAAATGAAAATGTAAAAAAAAAAAATAAAAGTGAAACAAAATGGCTGAAGATGTAAAAACCACGAGGCTCGAACTCATAGAGACAAGACAGAAAATAAAACTCGCCCAAAACGGACACAAGCTCCTCAAGCAAAAAAGAGATGTGCTTGTACTTGAGTTCTTCAAAATAATGAAGGAAGCCAAGGACCTGAGGAATGACCTTAATAACAGCATGAAAAGTGCCTTCAATGCACTTGCTGTTGCACAAGCATACCACGGAATTCTCGAGGTTGAAAACATTTCAAATGAAGTGAACAGGGCGCCCGATGTGGAAGTTGAATCCAAAAACGTAATGGGCGTCCAGATTCCATCCATTAAAGGAGAATATGTTTCCAAAAAATTATCTGAAAGAGGCTATGGAATTCAAGAGAGCTCAGCAAAAATTGATGAAGCAGCAGAGTCATTTGAGAAATCACTTGAAATAATAATCAAACTCGCTGAAACAGAAAATGCATTGAAAAGATTAATCAAGGAAATTGAAAAAACCAAGAGAAGAGTTAATGCACTTGATTACATTATGATTCCGAAACTGAATGCAACAGCAAAATACATTGTTCTGCGCCTTGAAGAAATGGAAAGAGAACAATTCATTTCACTCAAAACAATTAAAGCGAAGCTTGAGCAGGAAAGTCATTAAAAATTCTTTAATGTACTGAAATCAGTCTGATTTTTTATAATGCAAAAGCAACGAACCTTTCTTGTTCAGTTTTTTTGAGGAAACAAGAGAGAATTTTTTTAATTTTATTTCCCTAGAGAACATTCCAATACCCTTTCCGAACAACACAGGCTCAATAGTTATGTATAATTCATTAAGGAGGTTGTGCTGTAAACAATAATCATAAGCACCCCTACCTCCGAGAATGCAGATTTTTTTGTAACCTTTTTCAGCAATGTATTCAGCAAGGGATTTTTTTGAAGGATTCAGATAAATTACAGAATCAGATTTTTGCTCGATACCTTTTTTAGCTTTGCTTGTAAGCACTATGCAATTGTATTTTGACAGCCCTTTTTTTGCAAACTCAAATGTTGTCCGTGCAAGCAAAAGAATATCGGCATGCGCCTCCATTTTTTTCAAATGAGAATAATCCTCTTTGCTTGTCCATTGGGTACTATTTTGCCCTGGTTTTCTTGCAATGTAACCATCAAGAGTGATTGCTGCAACTGCATAGTAAAGTGGCTTGTTTTTTACAACAACTTTGGAAACCATTATTTTTTCACGTCCGCAATTAAGGGATCTTCAATATTTTCAATAATTTCTTTTACTGTAATGCGCATCAGATGCTGCGGATCGCCACCACCACAAACAACCTCTTTCTTATCCGCAACAGAAGAATCAACAATAACCCTTACCCCATAAATTGAAATCGGAGGAACTCCGCCTATTTCATAACCGGTTATTTCTTTAACTTCTTCAGGAAAAGCAAGGCGCACATCTGAAACACCTAAAAGAACCTTAACCTTTGCAAAGGAAATCTTATCAGAACCGAGAAGAATCACAAGCAATGGCTCTTTTGCAGAATCAATGAGAACAATGGATTTGGCAACAGACATTGAATTTCCTTTCAATTGGGCTGCTGCCTTTGCGGCGGAATGCACCTCACCCTCGCATTCAAAAACAACAGCTTTCAAACGGTTTGTTTTTATGAAGTTTTCAAGTTCGTGTCTCATACTAAAGAAAAAAAAGCACTGAAAAACATAAAAAACAGGTGCATAAAAGGCAGACAAAAGCAATTTATATTACTTAAACTATACTTCAAAACATGAAGTACAAAATAGCATATGTGATTTCGGCAATTGTGTTGCTTTTGCTTTCATGGTACTATTTCATACACAGCGGGAGACCTGTGAGCCCAAATTTTATTAATGCAGTTGTTGCTTTCGGTGCAACCATAATAATCGCAATAGCATTCATAATAGGTCCAATAGTGAACTTCATTCCAAGGTTAAGTTCATGGGACATGTACAGGAAACCATTTGGATTAATTGGCTTTGGTCTGGCTGGATTGCACACGCTTATTGTTTTTGTTGTAATGCTTGAAAGCACAGAAGAAGCGGGCATGTCGGAGATTGCAGCCATAGGATTTGCCGCAGTTGCATTCATGATATTTACTTTAATGGCACTTACATCCACAAACAAGTGGGTAACAACATTGGGTTATGAAAACTGGAAAAATTTACAGAGAACAGGATACATTGCATTTGTATTCGTGTTATTGCATGTGCTTGTGCTTGAAAACGGCGTATTTTTCGGAAGGCTTACCGGACAAATAGTGCTTATACTAGGCCTGGCTGTGTTACTGCTCAGGGCACTTTCACAGATAATGAAAATGCGCGGCAAGCAAAAAATACCGCTCTAAAAAAAAAAGAAAATTACAAAGCGAATTGAATTAGAATTTGAATTTTTTCACGAGTTCTTCAGGCGAACCTGTGGTTATTGCTGAAAAATTTTTTGGGAAAAACTTTTTGTACATTGGCTCTGAAAATCGTTTATCCAAAAAAATACAAACACCTCTATCACTTTCAGTTCTTATTACACGGCCTGCCGCCTGAACCGCACGGTTAATTGCGGGAGCATTATAAGCATAATCCCACCCTTTATGGAATTTTTTTTCATAAAAATCAATCAATGCCTTTGACTGGAAAGAAACCTTTGCAAAAGGAATTCCCACAATGATTGCACAACGAAGGTTTTCACCTGGGAAATCAACGCCTTCCGCAATACTGCCGCCTGAAACTGCAAGAAGAACACCGCCAAAGCCTCTACCTAAAGCCTTGAAATCACTTACAAGCCTGCTTTTCTTTTCCTGCGACATGAGTTTTTCCTGAATAAGAACCTTTCTGCCAATGCCAAGCCTTGGTTCAATTACTTTTAAAATTTCAAAAGAAGGAAAAAAAACAATTGAATTTCCAGGGACAATGGCGGTTGTCATGGTTATTATTGAGGCTATTTCATCATACTGAGCAGAATTCCTTTCAGTGTATTTAGTTGTTGTGCGGTCAACAAAAAGATTCAGGCAGTTCTCTTTTGGAAAAGGAGAAGTATATTCTTTAAGAACAAAATCTTCAATGCCTAAAATGTCAGCATACATGTCAAGCGGAGTTAGTGTTCCTGACATCAGAACAGCAGAGGCTGATTTTTTGAAAACATCCGCGGTTAATTCAGATGGATCAAGAGGATAGATTGAAACGCGCAAAGAATTTTTTTGACGCTCAACCATGTGTAAAGTGTGTTTCTTCTGCTGGCACAAAGTGTGCAAAAAAACCGCGCTTGCAAGCAGGAATGAATTTTCCTTATTTATTTTATTCATGAAAACACTTGCCGCATCTTCCAATAAATCAAGTTTTTTTTTCGCAAGAAGTCTTAAAGGCAAAATTGAATCAGGATCAAGAACCGCCTCAGCTTCACCAAAAGGGATATTATTTACAAGTGAACTGAATTCAAGAATAATTTCATCAAGTGCTTTCATTGCATCTTCATCAGCAATTGTTTTTGCCTCATCCTGCGCTTTCTTCAAATCCTCTGCTTTTAAAGTTGTTGAAAGCATATCACGTACACGCTTTGGCAGGTTGTGAGCCTCATCGACAATTAAGATGCATTCTCCGAGAGTTATTCCCGCCTGCCCAAGAATACCTTGCCTTATTTCATCATTAAAAATATGGAAATAATCACAAATAACCAAGTTTGCGCCACGAATCATTTCAATAGTAACTTCGTAAGGACAGAGCTCTTTTACAAAACAGGCATTTTTTATTTTGTCATAGCTGTTGCCGTACTGGGTAAGCACATCGGATTTTCTTTTCAATGCGTCCGCTTTTTGCTTTTTAGTACTGCCTTTTGTATTGGAGTAAAAAACGCACTTCCCGCTTTTCTTTGCTGAATTGCACGCCTCATAAAAACCCGCACCTACATGCGACACAAGAGGATGAATGCACATTTTTCCCTTGCCGACAAGATCGATCGCTTTTATTTTCAACCCGAATTTTTCATTCATCATTTTAACAGTCTGAATGGCAATCTCATGCTGAGAACTTTTCGGAGTGAGGAAAAAAACCTTCAGGTTATTCTGGATTGCGAATGAAAGCGCCGGCGCAATGCTTGAGGCTGTTTTTCCAATGCCTGTCGGAGCATTAGCAACAAGAGTTTTTCCTTCGTGAAGGGCTTTTACAATATCGTTTATGAGTTCGCTTTGCTGTGGCCTTACAGAATCATGCGGAAAAAAGATCTTCATTCAGAAATAAAAGCAAGATTTGTTTAAAAGGAAACTCCAAAAATCACAAAAATCGTGCGAAGAACATCGCAAATACAACCCTGAATAATGCTTATTAGGATAAATTTGCCCTTAAGAGCGGGACTATTTTCTAAAATATAAATAAAAAAATAGAATAAAACCGGGCTTTAAACGCCCAGTTCTTTTTTCAAATCATTAACTTTATCGGTTTTTTCCCATGTGAATTCAGGGCCTGTTCTTCCGAAATGACCATATGATGCGGTTTTCTGGAAAATCGGTCTTTTGAGATCAAGGTGCTTTATTATTGAAGCAGGTCTGAAATCAAAGATTTTTTTCACAGCTGCTTCAATTTTTGCGTCATCGATTTTTCCTGTGCCTTTTGTATCAACAAGAACAGAGACAGGTTTTGCAACACCGATTGCATATGCAAGCTGAACTTCACATTTATCGGCAATGCCCGCCGCAACAACATTCTTTGCAACATACCTTGCAAAGTAAGCAGCAGACCTATCAACCTTGGAAGGATCTTTTCCTGAAAATGCCCCACCGCCGTGAGCGCCATGACCGCCGTAGGTATCAACAATTATTTTTCTGCCAGTAAGGCCAGCATCGCCTACAGGACCACCAATTACAAATTTACCGGTGGGATTTACAAGGAATTTTGTATTTTCATCAATCCATTTTGAACAAACAGGTTTGATTACTTTTTCAATAACATCTTTCCTTATCTGCTCATAAGGAATGTCATCGTGCTGCGTGCTGATAAGAATTGTATCTGCTCTTGCAGGTCTACCATTAACATACTCAATTGTAACCTGACTTTTTCCATCAGGCCTAATCCAGGAAATTTCCTTTTTCTTCCTGACCTCGGCAAGCTTCAAGGTAAGCTTGTGCGCAAGGCTTATTGGCAAAGGCATTAACTCAGGGGTTTCATTAGATGCATAACCGAACATCATTCCCTGGTCACCTGCGCCTTGCTCCTTATCAAGACCTGTGCCCTCATTAACGCCCTGGGCAATATCGGATGACTGTTCAGAAAGTGAAATTAAAACAGAGCAGGCGTCCGCATCAAAGCCATAAGCAGGATTAGCATAGCCAATACCCCTTATTGTTTCTCTTACAACACGCTGAATATCAACATAAGTGTTTGTTGTAACTTCCCCAAAAACCAAAATTAAACCGGTTTTTGTGGCGGTTTCAACAGCAACCCTTGAGTTAGGATCGCCCTCAATCATTGCATCCAGAATTGCGTCGCTTATCTGGTCGCACATTTTATCTGGGTGTCCTTCAGTAACTGATTCAGAACTGAAAAGATAGTTTCTTGTCAAAAAATATCAACTCCAAAAAGTAAATGAATAAATTAGGAAACATAAGTTTATTAATAATTTGGCATGTTAAATATTCAAATAAGAATATTTAGGAGGGAGAATTTGCTGCCTGAACTTTTAGAAATAAAGAAAAAAAGAAAAACGCTTGGAATTACACAAACAGAACTTTCAAAAGAAACAGGGGTAAGTCAGAGCCTGATTGCAAAAATAGAATCAGACAGCATAGTACCCTCTTACACAAATGCAAAAAAAATATTCGATTTTTTTGAATTGATTCATGAAAAGCAAGATGCAAAAGCCGCTGAATTAATGACATCAAAAATGATTTCCGTAAGGCCGGACGCAAATATAAGGTCCGCAATAAAACTAATGGAAAAAAATTCAGTTTCACAGATGCCGGTAATAGAGGACGGCAGGAATGTAGGAACTATATCAGAAAAAACAATCCTTGAAAAAATCAACAAAAACAAAGATGCTGCAAATGTGCTTGACAGCAGAGTTGATGCAATTATGGAAGAGGCAATGCCTGAGCTAAGGGAGGATTCTCCGTTTCAGCTTATTTCCTCAACATTAAGCCATTATCCGGGCGTAATTGTAGTGAAAAAAGGCAAAGTAACAGGAATTATCACAAAATCCGATCTTTTGAATGCTACAATAAAGAATAAATGAATAATATATAAAAGAATTAAAATAGGCTACAAAACAAAAAACTCAGAAAAACAATAGCTTTAAATATAATTAGGTGGCAATTGTTACTACATAGTAGTAACTTTATAACTGAAGGTGGGTAATTTGGATTTGATAAAAACAATAACAATAACAGTTTTGATTTTGGTATTTAGCAGCGTAGCGTTTGCTGAACCTGAAGGAATAAACAACTCTATTTGTACATCATACAATTTACCTACTGAAATATACGCAGGAACAACATTCCAAGCAAAAGTTACAATGGAAAACAATGGAGAAACTGACTGGACAAAAACATGGGGTTATAAGCTCGGATCATGGGATGAAAGGGATAATTACACCTGGGGAATTGCAAGAGCAGACCTTGATAATTACGATGAAATAATCAGCCCAGGCGAAGCAAAAGAATTTACATTTACAATTACAGCACCACAGCAACCCGGAACATACTCATCAAAGTGGCGTATGGTTCAGGAACATAATGAATGGTTTGGTGAAGACTGCGGAGTCATGGCAGTTAATGTCAAGGCAAAACCAGTATTGAAATTAGGAAACATACCGAACATTTTCGTTAATGAAAACGGGCCTGCAAAAATCAGGTTTGTTAACCTAAAAAGCAACAATTATGTAAGCGGTTACATAGGAACACTGGATAATCTAGGGTTTAGAATTGTTGACCATTTATACGATAACCAGAATCTTTTGAATTGTTATTTGGAAAACGACAGCATCCAGGGTCAGTACCTTTCATGCGATGCACCAAAACCAAACGCATACGGTTCAGGGAACTTCACAATAGAGGTTACAGATGATGCGGCAAAACCGGAAGACAGCAGAGCTTTCTACAAAATGTTTTTCCAAGTATTAAAGGACAATTACAGCCCGTCATGCAGTGAAATAAACGTCATAACAACTGACGCAGCACTCAATGAGGGAGAACATAAATTAGTAAAATCATATTTCAGGAATACAACCCAGGAAATATTCTACGTTACAAACGTCAGGGTTTATTCAAGCAACAGCAAACTTAAAACAACATTAAGCAGTTACAACAGCCTTATTGAACCCGGAAAAGACTGGGAAATAAATGTTTATTTGGACGCGGACCAGGTAAGCAATGACGAAACAGCAACAGTTTCAATAGAATATTCAGGCGAATTCAGAAACAACGGGCAGGTACAGCAATGCGGAATACCAAACCCTAAAGTAAAAACTTATACAGCCACAATCAAAAATACTGATCCACAGCCTGTCGGACCAAGTTGTTCAGACATAGATATTCTTACAAATACCGTTTACCTTGATGAAAACACAAGGGAAATTGCAAAGTTTGATGTAAGGAACACAAGCACTGAAAACTTTACAATAACAGAAATAAACACAACTGAAAGCAGCAGCTACATCAGCATATATAATGACTCTGTGGAAGACTCGAGCATTGGTGCAGGCGCAACAGAAAATGATGCTTTGAAGGTAGAAGTAGAGGCATATTCAGTTTCAGGGGATAAAAGCGCAACTGCAAATACAGCCATAGAAGGAAGATTCTCAGGCGGCAGAACATGCAGTTATAGTGAAATAACACAGCCGTTTACAGTTGAAATTAATGAAACAGGAAACAGCGGAAGCGATAGCCCTGTGCTTAGTGGCATACCTGATACAGAGGTTGATGAAAACAGCGACAATAAGGATAATGACAGAATAATCGATTTGTGGAAATACGCATTCGATGATGATGATAGCGACTCAGAATTATATTTCAGAATAACACAGCAGAACAACACATCACTTATATACTGTTACATTGAAGATGACAGATGGGTAAGCTGTGAAGCTCCAAGAGAAGACAGAACAGGAAGAAACACAATTACAGTGGAAGTTGAAGACACAGACCATAATACTAATCAGGATACATTCAGCATAGATGTTGTTTCACAGGACTCTGGAATCTGCTCAGATATTAGTGTTTCAACAAAAACCGTTTTCATGAGCGAAAGTGACACTGAAAAAGTCAGTTTTGACATCAGAAACAGAGGCGACTCAGATTTCGCTGTTTATGATGTTACAGTTACTGAAAACAGTTCATATGTTTCAGTAAGGAACATTGATTTTGATAGCTATGTGAATAGCGATGATGCAGGTAAAATAGAATTTGATCTTGTAAGCCCGGCAGTATCAGGCGATAAGGAAGCAACTGTTACTGTAAAAGTAAGGGGCAGGTTTGATGACGGCAGAAGCTGTGCTTTCAGCGACCTTACAAGAAGCTTCAGGGTTGTTATTGACAATGATGGTGGATCAAACAGTAGCATATGCAGAGATATTGACCTTAAAGCAACAGACATTACAATAACAGAAAATACAAGCAGAACAAAGACTATTACAGTTGAAAATAATAACAATAATAGTTTCATAGTGGATTCTGTGAGGGTTTCAGAAACAAGCCCTTATTTCAGGACAAGCATCAGAAGCAAACCTTCAAGCGTTTCAGCAAACAGAACTGCAAATATACTACTCAACATTGAAACAGAAACAGTTTCAAGGGACAGAACAGACCCTGTGGAAGTTAGTGTTTCAGGGCATTTCAGCAACGGCAGGAGTTGCTCAACATCATTAATCAACACAGAATTCGATGTTACTGTGGATGACAAAGGAAGCAATAATGATGATGTTCCTGTAGAACCATCAGGCACAGTTAACCTTTCACTTTCAAAAGCATTTGTAAGTGTTGATAAAGGAGAAAAAGAAACTGTAACAGTCACAGTTAAAAATGACCTTGATTCAAGAGACTGCTTTACATTGCAAGCATACGGAAACCAGATTGCAAACGCAAGCCTGAACAACAGCAATGTTTGCCTTTCAAGCGGTGCAAGTGAAAATGTTACACTCACACTTACAGGAATGGATAGAGGAACAACAAATATACAAGTAAAGGCAAGCTACGGAGATAAATCAAAATCCAAGTTTGTATCTGTTGATGTTTCAGGAGTTGCTGAGGAAAGCAGCATAAGGGCATCATCTGAGGCAGTTGTTGACGGAACAAAAGTAAGGTTCGATTTGCTCAACACAGGATTTGATTTAAGGGACGTTAGAATTAGTCTTTTGGATGCACCTGAAGGAATTGAATTTAATGACATATCAAAAGGCCTCTGGAATGCAGGCGAAGAAGTCACTGTTGAAATTGAAACAAATGACTTTGAAGGCCAGATTGACGCTACATTAGAAATAAGGTCAGATGCAGGCATTACAACCTTGCCAGTATCCCTAAGTGTTGATAAAAACACTGAAGAAGATGGCTTAGCAACAGGTCTTGTAGGACTTGCAACAACAGCAGGCATTGCACTCGGGCTTATTATACTACTTATTCTCGTAGTATTGGGCATTTTGAGCATCTTTTCAAAGAAAAAAACAGAAGTCGAAGAGTGATTAATTTAGTCACTCTACAAAGAGAAACATTTATATATAACTTCAGCAGCTATTAATATAACAAAGTTTAGTTACAAAGTGATATAAATGGCTGATTTGAAAGGATGTATTTTTCTAATAGCAATTCTGCTTTTAACAAGCACAGCAAGCGCAGCTGTTCTTACTAATTTTAACGGAACAGCAAGCATAGGAGAAACACCAAAAGAAATTAACTTTATAGTTGAAAACACAACAAACACAAAACAACCATTTTCAATTAATGTGAACTTTCCTGCAAAAACAAATATCGCTGCACCAAAGTGGATTGAAGCAGGCGCAAAAGAAACAATAACAGTTACAATTTACCCTGAAGAAACACTTGAAGGTCAGACCTATAGAGGAACAGTTTCAGCAGAACTCGGCGGAAATAAAGCTGAAAAAGAAGTCACACTCATTTTTTCAAAAATAAATGCATGCACAGTAAGCGCTGAGACATACCAAAATAATGACGCAATAAAAGCAGCATTCAAAAATAATTCATTTAAATCAAAAACAGTTTACCTTGAAAAAATAAATAATGTGCCTGACAACTGGACATTCGGCAAAAAATCATTTGTTCTCGGACCATACGAAGAAAGAGAATTTGATTTGGAAATAACAAAAGGAAGCTCATTCAGCGGAGAAGCAGAATTAGTATACAATTGCCTTAACAGCGAAATCAAAAACACTGTGCAAATAGAGCACAAAGAAGAAGGATACTTCACAGGGTTCGCAATCCTTTCACAGAACCAGAACAAAGGAGAAGAACTCCCAATGATAATTGATATTTTTCTTGCAATAATTGCAGCAATATTACTCATAGCTTTCATCGCAAGGCTTGTTAGAGTATACAATCCGCAGACAAAAATTGAGGTGAAAAAATGAATACAATAGCAAAATTCTTTCTAGGCATAATAATTTTTTCGGCAATACTGCTTAACACAGGAACTGCTACGGCAGGACAATACCCTGACTTTAAAGGAACACCTGATTTAATGATCACACAAAACACAGGATTAGATTACAAAATAATTGACCTTAGAGATTATGCAAGCGACCCTAATCAGAATGCAGGGGAAATGTTCTATGAAATAGTTTCACAAACAAACAATAGGCTTGTTGACTGCTATTTAGATGACAAGTACTTTGTAACATGCGGAGCACCAAAGAAAGACAGCATAGGTGAAAACACAATAAAAGCAAGAGTCACAAACGCATTCGGCCTAAGCGATGATGATTCATTCACAGTAAACGTTGTTGAACAAACAACTGAAACTGGAACAACATGCAGCCTTGACAGAAACGATGTTATAATAGAACCAGGAGATTCAATAAACGTAACACTTACAATAGAGAACAACAACAAAAACAAAGAAACATTTGATATCAGCACATACCTTGACAATGATGAGAGAAAAGAAATAAAGGCAACTCCGGCAATGAATGAAGTAACACTCAATGCAGGAGAAAAAACATCATTCTCAATCACAATAACAAGCTTTAAGGACGCAAGAGCAGGAAGCCATACAGTGGATCTTAAATGCGGCGAACATGAAGACACAATAAATGTTGACATTGAAGACGAAACACCAATAGATGTGCTTAGAGTAAGCGATTATTATGTGTGCAAAGAGCCATACACACAAGAAATAGGAATAAGACTTGAAAACAATTCAAGCAGAACACAGACAATAGAACTTGATGCAGAACACGAACTTTTGCTCCCAATATTTGAATTCAGAACAACAACATTAGCATCAGGAGAAAGCGATGAATTTGCATTAAGAATTCATACAAACCAGGCAACCGCAAATACCGAGTATACAATACCAATATTTGCAAGAAGTGAAAAGTACTTTGTTGAAAGGGACATTACATTCAGGATTGTTGATTGTGCAGATGACGAATTTGACCTTATTGTAAAACCAAGCGAAATTACACTCGACAGAGGCGAAACAGATTACTTTACAGTAAAATTAAGAAGCAACAGCAATGATGGCCAGTATGTAAGATTAAGCACTGAAAGCGACATACCGACAAAACTTGAAGAGTATGAAGTATTCCTTCCTGCACACGGAGAAACAAGCCAGGAACTTGAGGTAAAGGCAAGGGACACAGATGCAGACGGAACACACAAAGTGAAAGTTTACGCATGGAACAGCAAAGAAACAGAAGAAGAAACAGTAAAAGTAAAAATAAGACAGGAGCATGACATTGAACTCATAATAGGCAACAATAATTTCGATGCAAGAGTATGCTCTGCAAACCATGAACAAGTATATGAGATTACTGTAAAAAATAACGGGGACTTTGATGAAGAAGTTGAACTCAGCCTTGACAACAGTTTTGATTATGTGCAGGCAAGAGCTTCAAAAGAAACAATTACCGTTGATGCAGGAAGCGAGAAAATTATCTACGTTTTCGTAACACCATCATTCTCAGCTCCGCTCGGAAACCACACAATATACCTTGAAGCAGAAACAGATAATCAAAATCTCAGAGAAGCACTTAATTTCAGAATTGTTGAATCCGAAATAATGCAGACAGGAGCAATAAAGGTAACCGGATACCCTACAGATGTTGAAGTGGAACCTGGCAAAGATAAGTTGCTTACATTCACAATTAAAAACCCGACAAACGAAGATATAGAATCAGTTAAAATAACACTCTACGGACTTGGAAACGGAGTAAATGCAAACGCAATATCAATAGGAACACTTGAAGCAGGGCAGGAAGAGACCTTAAGAATAAGGATAACTGCAGAAGAAAATGCAAAAGAAAAAATCTACCCTGTAACCCTGGAAGTTAAAGGAAAAGGCAATGTGACCACAAAGAACATAATGGTAAAGGTCACAAAAGAGCCAACCCGAAAAGAAGATAACAATGAAGCAGGCGGGTTCCTTGCAGGACTCATTACACTGGGCGGATTCGGTCCAATAATGCTAGGAGTAATCCTTTTAATTGTTCTTGTGGCAATAATAATAATGTTGTCACTACTTAACAGTAACAAATCAGAGGATTTGAATTATTATAATAAGGGGGCTTAAAATGGATTGGAAAATATTAGTTATGGGATTCGTGCTTCTCGCAGCAGGAGCATACGCACATGGAGCAGATATCAGCGGAACATGCTCAAGCGATTCCATACAATGCGACTTATCATTAAGCAACATGGAACTATGTAATGACTCCAGCCAGACCCACACATACAATTCATTCTTCCAATCAAACGACGTATCAAGCTGGTTCAATGTAATACCTGACTCAGTTACACTCGCACCAGGAGAATGTACAGAACTTAATGTTTATACCGTAGCAAACTGCTATGCAGAACCAGGCCTCTACACAGCAGAACTCATAGTGCAGAACAACGAAACAATTTCAGTTACATGTGAACTTGATTTAAGACAAGGACACTTTGTCAACATTGAAGTAATACCAATAGAACAAAACGCAACACAATGTGAAGAAAAAACATACGACCTTGTGGTTACAAACAACACAATAGTTGAAAATCAGAATACCGAAAGAATAGATATTACAATAAGCGGTCTTCCTGATGAATGGTACACACTTGAAGAAGAAAGAATTTTAGTTGATAAAGGAGATTCAGAAACAGTAAAACTTAAAGTGCAGGCACCATGCGATGCGGATTTCGGAACATACGAATTCACAGCAAGAGCAGCACTTCCAAACCCTGAATTTTATGATGAAGATAATGGAACATACATACTCGGCCAGGGACAAAATGCACACATCACACTCGGAAACGAATTTGAAGGAAACGGTATAGAAGCGTGCCTTGAAACACCAACCGAAGGAAAAATCATAATTAAAAATTCTGGAAAACTCGCGGACAATTATACCATAACACTTGAGGGAGCAAACTTTGCATCACTTGACAAAAAACAGGTTTCACTTGACGCAGGAAAAGAAACAACAGTAACAGTAAAGTTTGATGAAACTGCAATGGAACCAGGAGAATACGATTACACACTCAAAGTACAGAGTAAAGTTTTCGATTACTCAGCAACAAAAACATTCACAGCACAACTGAATGATTGTTATAATTTAGAAGTTAAAAAACTCGCAGGTTCAAACAAAGTTTGTGTTGAAGAAACCCCAACATACAAATGGGAAATAACAAACAACAAAACAAGAACAGTGGATCTTGACATCAAAGTAAAAGGAATTGATGCAGACCTCGAGTACACAAAATTATCACTCGCACCAGGAAAATCAAAAATATTCCAGGCAGACCTTGATGTAAGCAGCCTCGCAAGCGAAGCGCAGGTTTCAGGAAAGGATCTTGCAGTTGAACTTATAATTGATAGTTCAGGATCAATGGTTGAAAAAGTTTCAGGCAAAACAAAAATGAATGTTGCCAAAGAATCAATAATTAACCTTGTGAATAATATTAATGAAATAGACCTCGGATTAAGAGTATTCGGACAAGGCGAACTCTGTGAAAACTCAGAGCTTCTTGTACCAGTAGAAAAACTGGATATTGAAGCAATAACCGATAAGGTTTCAAACTTTGAACCAAAAGGAAAAACACCTTTAAGCGAAGCGCTCACAGCAAGCATAACTGACTTCCCAACAGGAAAGGAAAAAGCAATTATACTTGTAAGTGACGGAAAAGAAACCTGTGATGGGGACATTGCAGATACCGCAACAAAACTCGCGGCAAAAAACATCAGGGTTTACTCTGTTGGATTTGATATCGATGAGGCAGGCAAAAAACAGCTGCAGCAAATATCAAGCGCAACAGCAGGAAAATACTTTGATGCAAAAGACCCTGCAGAGCTTATAGAAGTACTGCAAAAAATATCCAAAGAACTTGATATAGTTCCAAGCAAAGGGGGAGAAAGCACATTCACCCTCGAGCTTGATTCTGAGTTCTTCCAGTACGAAAAAGATTATACTGTAGAGGTAACAGATTGTTACAACGCAACAATGGTTGCACCTGAACTCAATTTGTGTCCAGGAGTATCCAAACAAGAAATAATTACCTTAACAAACCTAGGTACAGAAAATCAGGTATTCGAACTTAACTTCAGTCCACTCTGGGTAACCGGACCAAGCGAAGTAACAGTTGACGCACTCGGAGAAACAGCAGTTTCTATAACAGTGAACAGTCCGCAGAACAAAGAAACAACTGCATATACTGTTAGCGCAAATTCAGGAAATGTTGAAATCGAACAGGAAAAAAGCGTGAACTACCTTTCGGATTCAAGCTGTTTCGGAATCGACCTTATAGTGGTTGTGCCTGAACTCAATGCAGCAACATGTGAAGGTAAAAAACAAATATTGATTGTTGAAAACAGAGGAGTGGTAGCACAAGAAGTCACATTCACGGCAGACAAACCATATGTGTACATTGTGGACAAAACAATCACAGTTGAACCAGGAGAAAGAAAAGAAGTAACATTCTTTGTCAACCCTCCGTTTGACCTCGAAACAACAACAACAATAAAGTTCACCGCAGTAACCGACAGAGGCTTTGAAACAGGAGCGACAATAAAGCTCATTGTTTTCGGAAACGAAGAATCTTTCGGACTGGGCGAAGTTAATATTGAAATACAGGACCTCAGCTTTATAGAAGTAGAGGGACTTGATCACGATATTGAAGTGAACTTCGATCTTTACAACGACAGCAACAGAACAATGGAAGTACAAAACGCAACAGTACTTGATTACAAAGGCGTTGTTCAGATAGAAGAACAATACATACAGGCAAGAAGCACAGCAAAAGCAAGAGTGCTTGTTGATCTCCAGGGACAGGAAAAATCAGGAACAATAACAGTTCCTATAAAGATTGAAACAGATGAAGGAACATTTGTCAGAAACATAGTTTTCGAGTTCCCTGAGAAAGCACCTGTTGAAGGCGAACCAATAGAAGGGGAAACTGAAAATCCTATAAGCATAGGAACAGGTTTATTCAGCCTTGCAACACTATCAACAGCAGCACTTGGATTCCTTGTATTGCTTGTAATAGGACTCATAATATTATCAGCCTACAAAGCGGTTCAGAAAGAAGAAAAACAGGAAGAAGTAGTTGAAGCACCTGCCAAAACAGAAACAAAAGAAAAAGGCAAAACAGCTTCAAAAGCAAAAACCAAAAAAACTGCAAAACAAAAAGGAAAAAAGAAGTAAAAAAATTATTTCTTTAAACCCGTAACAAATAAGTTGGCTAAAAAAGGGCTCTTTATAAGAAGAGCCTTTTCATCTTTTTCTTCAGTTTTTTCAGGAGTCAGGAATAACATCATGGCTGCCTTGTCAAAAATAACCGCCCTTGCCTTAGAAGTTGCCTTTGCAATAAGCTTTAAGGAACTAGGTAAAGTAACCGAATTATTGCCGAATAAGTAGCTTTTTTTACGTTTAATGCCCTCATCACTCGAATAAATAATGACACCATCAGCACAATTTGAAGCCTCACGGGCAATTTGAGCATAAATGTTCTCCCTACCCTTCACAAGCAGAGCGCTCTCCCCGATGAAATCCTCATTTACAGAAAGCTTTGATTCAAGCTCAGAAACCACTCCTTTAATGCCATCAAGTTCCTTATCTAAAGCACTTTTACGCTTGGCTGAAAGAGCATCAAAAGCATCTTTAGGAGTAATAGCCGAAAAAACAACCTGCTTGAAAGGCATTTTTACAGCAAATCCCTTGTCCTCAAGGGACTGAAGCACATCATAAACCCTTGCACGAGGAATACCAGCTGCTTTACTTACAGCTACAGGAGCCATTGAACCATACTTTAACAAAGAATGATAAGCCCTTGACTCATACTCATTCAAACCTAGCTTTTTAATCCGTGTAATCATTGCAACTACTAGGTAGTACTAATATAAATATTTTTTTCCTCGTTGATTTTTGCAAAAAAAAATAACTGCACAAGATTTAAACATTTCCTGATTTAATTCAAATAGATAGAATGAAAAAAATAGCGCCATCAAAAAGAACAGAAAATGTAAGGCACGCATTAAGAGACATTGTACCCATTGCACAGCAGGTTGAAAAAAAAGGCAAAAAAGTAATCTACCTGAACATCGGAGACCCGATGAAATTTGATTATAGGACGCCTGAGCACATGTGGAAAGCAATGATGGACAACAAAAAGGAAGCAGAAGGTTACTGCAATGCGCTCGGAACCGACGGCGCAAGAAAAGCAGTTGCAAATTACGCCAACAAATCAGGAGCCAAAGGAATTACAATGGACGATGTGATGGTTACAGGCGGAGGAAGCGAAGCAATCCTCATGTCACTGCAGGCGCTCATCAATCCAGGAGAAAATGTATTAACGCCATGTCCGACATATTCAATTTACACAGGAGAAATAAATTTCCTCGAAGGAAAAATTAATGAATATTATTTGAATGAAGAAAAAAACTGGCAACCCGATGTGGATGACATTGAAAAAAAAATTAATGAAAAAACAAAAGCAATCGTATTAATATCCCCGAACAATCCGACAGGCTCAGTAATGACAAAAAAAACACTCCAGCAAATAATTGATATTGCAGGTGCTCATGACATTTTCATTTACACGGATGAAACATATGATCAGCTATTATTTGATGACGAAGAATTTATACCTGCAGCATCAATAGCGAAAGATGTTCCTGTTGTCACAACAAGTAGCATCTCCAAAAATTATTTAGCGCCAGGTTTCAGAGGCGGATGGTTATACAAACATGACCCGCAAGGCGCACTGGATGATTATTTTGAAGCAATAAAAAAACTTTCAAGGCTCAGATTAGGTCCTGTTTCGCCGGTGCAGTTTGCAATAGAAGCCGCACTCAACGGCCCTCAAGACCACTTAAAAGAACTTGTTGAAAAACTCCAGAAAAGACGCGATCTTACATACAAAAGACTCAATGAAATAAATGGAATAAGTTGTGTAAAACCAAAGGGAGCATTCTACGCATACCCAAGCATTGAATTGCCAATAAAATCAGACAAAGAATTCGTCCTTGATTTGCTTGAAGAAACAGGAGTACTTGTAGTTTACGGTGAAGGATTCGGACAAAAACCCGGCACACACCATTTCAGAATAGTTTTTTTACCACAAGAAGAAACTCTAAACGAAGCATTTGACAAGATAGAAGGATATGTGAAAAAAAAATATTCCTAAAAAAATAATTTTAAAATCCAGGCTTTGCGTATAAATTATTGGGTGGGTTGGTTTTTGTGGTGAAAATGGTGTTATTTTTTTAGGATTATGACGTAGGCTCTTTTTCCGATGTA
>PCWY01000059.1:0-4149 GCA_002762975.1 Candidatus Diapherotrites archaeon CG11_big_fil_rev_8_21_14_0_20_37_9
CATTTCACCAAATACCTGCCGTTAAATCAATACTTTTTTCCACCCTTCTTTTCCAATAAGAGGAACAAATCTAAAAGTTCCGCAGGTTACAAGTTTTGTACCTTGCTCGGTTTTCGTTATTTTTACCATTTTCTGTAAAAAATTATTCCCCACAGGAACAACGAGTCTTCCTCCAATTTTCAGTTGGCTGATTAAGGCGTTTGGGACTTTTGGCGCGGCGGCGGTTACTGCAATTGCGTCAAAAGGGGCTTTATCTTTAAGTCCTATACTGCCGTCTCCTATTATAACGGTAACATTTGAGATATTTAGCCGTTTCAATTTCTCCCGCGCTTTTACAGCCAAAACTGTTATAACCTCAACGGTATAAACTTGTTTGCATAACTTTCCCAGAATAGCAGCGGCGTAACCGGAGCCCGCGCCTATTTCCAGAACGGTATCCCCGCTTTTAAGTTCTAAAAGCTCTGTCATAAAGGCAGTGGTATATGGCTGGGAGATCGTCTGGTTTTCTCCTATAGGTATAGGGCTATCTGCGTAAGCTTGATTGGCAAAACTCTGCGGGACAAAAATTTCCCTTGGGATATCCAAGAATGCGTTTAGAACGCGTTCATTTTTTATTCCTCGCGCTTTTAACTGCTCCCCCACCATTTTTTCTCTTAAAGCTTTATAATCCATAAAATTTTATTCGGTTGCCCATCTATGATATAGCGCTTTCACGCCTTCTATTATAAGTATAACTAAAAAGGAAGTAATAAGCACAATCAGCCAGTGATAGAAATTTAAGGTGACAAGCCCCATAAATTTTTTGAAGAAGGGTGCGTATAGCGCTATTAACTGCAAAAATATTCCTCCTCCTACCGCTACCAACAACGCCTTATTTGAGAAAGCGGTTTTGTCCTTAAAAAGCGGTTTCCTAAGGTTTTTGCAAGAGAAAACATATAGCAGGGAATCTATGCCGAGAATTGCAAAAACGAGGGTTTGGGATAAAGCGACATCGTTTGAGATTTTTATAAAAAACGAAAAAATTGCCAAAGCGCTTAATCCCGTTACAGAGCTTATGATAAAGACCAGCAGTTTAATTTCGGAATTTAACAAAGGCTCGCTTTCTTTTCTTGGACGCTCTTTCATTAAAGCTGACCTTTTGGGGTCTATCGTTAAAGCAAGGTTTGGGAAGCCGTCTGTTACCAAATTTATCCAAAGAATTTGCGCTGCGGTAAGAGGCAGGGGTAGTTTGAGTAAGAGCGCCCCAGTAATTAGAAACACTTCGCTGAAACTGTCGCTTAAAAGATAAAGAGCAACCTTTCTTATGTTGTCAAAAATGGCTCTTCCTTCCTCAACCGCTTTTACAATTGTGTTGAAATTGCTGTCTAAAAGCACCATATCCGCATTTTCTCTTGCCACTTCCGTAGCATTATCTACAACTATTCCTATATCCGCAATTTTAAGGGCGGGGGCGTCATTTGTGCCGTCTCCGGTTACAGCCACCACCTGCCCCAAACTTTTGAGGGCGCTTACGATTTTTAATTTGTCCGATGGTGTTACGCGCGCAAATAACTTCATGTTTAATACCCTCTTTTTAAGTTCCGCTTCGCTTATGTTTGCAAGCTCTTCGCCTTCCATAATTTCCGCAGCTGAAACTTTAATGCCAAGCTCCTGCATAACCGCTTGGGCGGTGGATCTGAAATCCCCTGTTATAACAACGGTTCTTATTCCCGCGTTTTTGCATTCCACAAGGGCTTCCTTTACTCCCGCTCTCACTGGGTCGGTTAGAGCAATTAAGCCCAAAAATGTAAAACCTTTTTCTATGTGGCTATGCAAAAAATCTTTTGACATTTTTTCCGTTAAAGTTTGAGTTTTTGGAGCGGGTTTTTTGTACGCCAGCGCCAAAACTCTTAACCCCTTGTTAGCCCATTTGTTTGAAATAGATAGCCACGCCTCCTTTTCTTTGAAAGAAAGTTTGCACCAGTTAATCATTTTTTCGGGAGCGCCTTTTGCATATATTAAAGATTCTTCGTTTTCCTTTATTAAAACTGCCATATATTTTCTTTCGGAACCAAAGGGTATAGCCGCTAACCTTTTGTACTTTTCCACCACCCTTTGGGGGTCAAAGTTGTCTATTGAGCGCATTTTTTCCCAAATAGCTACTTCCGTTTGGTTTTGCAGGTCATTGCACAACACGCTTGCTTTTAAGGTTTGGGAAAGGTCGGTAAGTTTCCAATTAACCACCCGCATATTGCCTTCCGTTAAAGTGCCGGTTTTATCGGTGCAAATTGTGGTTACAGAGCCTAATGTTTCTGCCGCCAAAAGTTTTCGCACTAGCGCTTTTTTCTTAAATATTCTTTGCATACCTATTGCGAGTATTACCGTTAGGGAAACGGCAAGACCTTCGGGAATGGCGGCAACGGCAAGCGCTACGGAGGTTTTAAACATCTCAATTAAAGGAATGCCAGAAAACCCCCCTATTGCGAATACAAGTGCCGCTATGCCAACAACTAGAAGAGATAAAGATTTGCTTAATGCAAAAAGCTTTTTTTGGAGAGGTGTGGGGTCTTCTTTGGTTTCTCGTATGCTTTGGGCGATCTTTCCTATTTCGGTGTTTAATCCTGTTCCAACAACAATCGCCTGCGCGGAACCTCCCACGACAAAGGTTCCCCAAAAGACCATGTTTTTTCTTTCAGCTAAAATTTTTGTGGCGGCAAGCAAAGAGGAGGTTTTTTGAACAGCGGCGGATTCACCTGTTAAAGTAGACTCGTTAATTTTAAGATAGGTTTCTTTTATAATTCTTGCATCTGCGGGTACTTTGCGCCCCGCCTGCAAAAGAATAATATCCCCTGGCACAAGGTATCTTGCGGGGATTTCAATTATTTTTCCTCCCCGAAATACTTTTGCGGTTTGGGTGAACAAATTTTTTAATGAATAAATTTCTTTTTGCGCTTTATATTCTTGAATGAATCCTAGGACAGTGTTTATGAAAACGGCGAAAATTATAACGGCGAAATCAACGAAATCCTTTAAGTACACGGTTATAAAGGCGGCGGAAATTAGAATTCCTATTAAGGGGCTTTTTAGCTGGGATAGAAAAACCGCGATTGGGGAAGGGGGTTTTTGTTCCGGCAGTAAATTTGGGCCATGCGCGGAAAGCAGTTTTCCGGCCCGATGTGTGCGCAAGCCATTATTAGTAGTGTTTAATGTAGTGAAAATTTCCTTTACTGATTGTTGGTAATACTCCTTTTGGGCAGTCACAATTATAGTATATCAAATATGCTTTCCCCTTGTTTGGTATTTTGGGATGTAGTACTATTATTTTCAATATGGAGAAATCTACTGCCGTTGCAAAACCCAAAACTAGGGAGGAGGAATTGTTTGTTTGGACATCTCCGAGCAGAGTTTTTAAAAAGCGGGACCGCAGGTTTTTCACCACTGTGGCAACCGTTATTTTGGTGGTATCTCTCCTTTCAGCTCTTTCTGGGCAATATGTTTTAATTGCGGTTATAGTGGCGCTTGCTTTTTTGATGTACGCCTTATCGGCAATTGAGCCGGAGGATGTTTCTCATAAAATAACGGCTAAAGGAATAAATTATTGCGGCGGGAAATTTTATTCTTACGAAGAGCTAAAGGTTTTTTTCTTTACGGAAAAAGGTGGGAGAACAACTTTGAATGTGGACACAAAAAAGTATTACCCCGGCAGGCTTTATATGATTTTGGACAAAAAGGATGCAGAGAAGGTGAGAGGTGTTTTAGAAAAACATTTAACTTATGTGAATACTCCGCCGGAGACGGTACTTGATAAAGCCTCGTCCTTTGCTTCCAAATATTTTTCTTTGGAGTAATTCCTGCAAATTATGAAATTCAACGCAAAATCTTTTATTGAATATGTAAAACAGAGAAACAATAATGAATCGGAATTTATACAAGCGGTTGAGGAGGTTGCCGTTTCTTTGGAGGATTTTTTAAACGCTAACCAGATTTATCTCGAAAACCGAATTTTAGAGCGTTTAGTTGAACCAGAAAGAACAATCATTTTCAGAGTGCCTTGGGTTGATGATAATGGGGAGATTAAAGTCAATAGAGGTTATAGAATTCAATTTAATAGCGCTATCGGTCCCTATAAAGGAGGACTGCGTTTCCACCCAACTGTTAATTTGGGAGTTT
>PCWY01000059.1:4184-4569 GCA_002762975.1 Candidatus Diapherotrites archaeon CG11_big_fil_rev_8_21_14_0_20_37_9
AGATTCTGAAGTAATGAGATTCTCTCAGAGTTTTATGTCTGAGTTATATAGATATATCGGTCCAAATATAGATGTGCCAGCTGGAGATATTGGAGTTGGTGCCAGGGAAATCGGTTATCTTTTTGGACAGTATAAAAAACTAACTAAAGACTTTTCTGGTGTTTTAACCGGCAAAGGGCTGCCCTGGGGCGGAAGCAATATCCGCACCGAAGCTACCGGCTATGGGTTGGTTTATTTTGTAGAAGAAATGTTGCGGGCTAAAAATGACAGCATTAATGGCAAAAAAGTTATTATCTCCGGCTCTGGCAATGTGGCTCAATATGCCGCTGAAAAAGTGATACAATTAGGCGCTAAAGTATTGACTATGTCCGATTCGGCAGGAACA
>PCWY01000059.1:4652-4808 GCA_002762975.1 Candidatus Diapherotrites archaeon CG11_big_fil_rev_8_21_14_0_20_37_9
TTATGCAAACAAATATAATGTTGAATATCTAGAGTCTGAAAACCCATGGTCAATTAAAGCTGACATTGCCTTGCCTTGCGCCACTCAAAATGAAATAAACAAAGAAGACGCGATGGCTCTTGTAAAAAATGAAATTGTTTTAGTTGGCGAGGGCGC
>PCWY01000059.1:4837-4979 GCA_002762975.1 Candidatus Diapherotrites archaeon CG11_big_fil_rev_8_21_14_0_20_37_9
ATATTTTCAAGGAAAATAAAATCCTTTTTTCTCCAGGGAAGGCTTCAAATGCTGGCGGAGTTGCTGTTTCCGGTTTAGAGATGAGCCAGAACAGCGCTAGGGTTCAATGGTCGAGAGAAGAAGTTGATCAAAATCTTAAAAA
>PCWY01000059.1:4986-6429 GCA_002762975.1 Candidatus Diapherotrites archaeon CG11_big_fil_rev_8_21_14_0_20_37_9
ATTGAAATATGTAATTTAGAACTTGAACCTCAACATGAAAAAGCATTAGATGGAGATATACAATCTAGTCAAGCAGATACTAGTTTAACTGAATCTATGCTAAAATGGAAATACTCTACGGAATTAAAAGAAGGACTTTCAAAGTTTTTTAGCTAAACTAAATTATTATCCAGTATATTTTAAAATAAAATTATTTTGATTTATCTAAAATAGATTCATAAACACTCAAGTAGAGATTTCCTATTTGGTTCCAATCATATTTTTCAACAGTTTTGAATGCATGTTCTACTAACGATTGTCGAAACTGTTCATTGTTTAACAGATATGATATTTGTTGGGTGAATGAATCAACATCATTAGGCTCTAGAACTATTCCGTTTACGTTATTTTGAATTAATTCATTATTTCCTCCCACATTTGTAGCAATTATCGCTGTTTTACATGCCATAGCCTCTAGAAGAGTAGAGCTAATTCCTTCCTGCAATGAAGGCTGTATGAGAATATCAGAACCACAAATTAAAGAGATTGTTTCTTTCTTGTTTTGATATCCTAAAAAATGGATATTTTTGTGTGTCTTTGTCAGATCTTTAATTTTTTGTTCTTCAGGTCCTGCACCTAAAATGATCAGATGTATGTCATTAGATAATTTTTGTGCAATAGACATCAAGGAATCAGTTCCCTTTTCACGAGATAATCGTCCTGCAAAAATTACTTGTTTTGGATATCTTCTATCTGCATTAATTTCTAAGTAGGATACATCTATGGCATTTGGAACTTGGAAAACTGTGTATCCTAAATTTGTATAATGATCAAATGCTTCTTTAGAAACTACAGTTATTGCATCTGCCCATTTTAGTGCATTGTTTTCATATTTTTCGGATATATCTCCCGTAGTCTTTCCATGAAGCTGATCAATTTGCTGTGAGAAAACACCATGAAGAGATAAAACTTTTTTTCCTACAGTGTTTTTCATTGCAAGTGCAGATGGTATGTTATGAGCATGAACAATATCTTGATCTTTTTTGAATTTTGACTTGATTAAAGATGAAATCATGAAGCTTGGATTTTTTAATCCTTTAATTGGTATGGTGAATGTATTTTCGGAAGAAATTATTTCTACATGATGACCATTTTTTTTCAAAAATTTGGTCAATCCTTGTACATGTTGTGCAATACCACCAATACCATATTGTGTAGGTGAAATTATCAGAATTTTCACAAAACAAAATTAATTACAGAGTTTTTAAGGTCTTGTATTAAAAAATCAGATTTACATTGTTGCTTGCGCAGCATCATGAAACATCTGACTCTTTGCACAGCCAGCAGCAAGTTCGTCACCTGCTCCACGTCTCATTAATCCTCTATACAGACCATCTTCTAATTTGACGCCTTCTCTTTCTTCCCATTCCTCTACAGTGATAGAATATTTCTTTTGGATTCTGT
>PCWY01000059.1:6441-7517 GCA_002762975.1 Candidatus Diapherotrites archaeon CG11_big_fil_rev_8_21_14_0_20_37_9
TGTACCATTCTGGAATTACATTGAATGCACAAAATGGAACTATTCTAAGGTCTGGAGTTACATAATGAATATCACATCTTTGTAGTCTTTCCAAGTCTTCGTTGTATTTGTCTTGAAAGTGCATCATACCAAGGAATAATCCTTTGACATGCCATGAGCCTACTGAATCAAATGATCTCTTCATCAGAATATTACCAAACATCTTTGCCAAGTCTAATCCTGCTGGTTGCTTCTTTGTATCAACAAAGCCTTTGAGTTTTCTAACAACTTCAAGCATTGTAAAGTACTTGTTTTTACCAGAACGGATTTCTTCTGCTTTATCTTCAAACAATTCTAACATTCCTTGAATATCACAGAATTTAGTTAATGGGACAAATTTCTTTGTATTTGCATCTTCAAAGATGTATGTTCCTGCACCACAAGCAAAGTGGATTGATAATTCGTATTTTGGCTTGCTTGAGAATGCTTCAATTACATTTGTTAGTGGCATACAACTTGGAACTGGGAACCAGTCATCAACAGTTACTTCGCCGTTTGTTTGCTCTTCAATTCTTTGAACACAATCAGGAACTGTAATTCTGTATTTTTCACGTTCAGATTTACCCATCCTTCCAGTCAGTGATACTGGTTGAAAGTTTACAGCGTGAACAACATCCATGTTCTTTTGTGCATATCTAATAATTCCGCCTAGTTCATGGTCATTGATTGATTTGATTACTGTTGGGACAAATACTACAGTAGTACCTGTTTTTCTGCAACTATCAAGTGCATATGGGATTTCCCAATGGTTCTTTGGATTTGTTCTTGCAGTTACACCGTCAAAGGAAAGATACAGGTTGTTACATCCAGCTAGTCTTACTTCTCTTGCAGCTTCTGGATCCATTGCGTGTCTAATACCATTTGTATTCATTTGAATATGGTCAACACCTTCTTCTTTCATTATTTTGATAATGTCAGCAATATCTTCTCGTAACATTGGTTCACCACCGGTAATTTGCATAGAGTTTCCTGGAATTGGTCTCTCAGCTCGTAAGGTCTTCATCATTGCTCTAATTTGAGTGTGATCTGGCTCGTAC
>PCWY01000034.1 GCA_002762975.1 Candidatus Diapherotrites archaeon CG11_big_fil_rev_8_21_14_0_20_37_9
CCTAAATAAGGGATAATAATGGACAAACAAGAAGGACCGGACAAGTACCTTGCAATAATCACAGGACTTTTTGTAGCTGTGCTAATAATTTCCAATATAGCTTCAACAAAAATAGTTGACTTCGGAATCTTTATTTTTGACGGCGGAACACTACTTTTTCCTTTAAGTTATATTTTCGGCGATATCCTTACCGAGGTATATGGATATAAAAAATCCAGAAAAGTGATTTGGACAGGATTTGCAACAATAATGCTAATGTCAGTTGTATTTGCAATAGTAGGCGCATTGCCATCAGCGACAGGATGGGAAAACCAAGAGGCATTCAACGCAATCCTTGGGGTAGTGCCAAGAATTGTACTTGCATCACTCATAGCGTACTTTGCAGGAGAATTTTCAAACAGTTACATACTTGCAAAAATGAAAATTGCCTCAAAAGGAAAAGCGCTTTGGAAAAGAACAATAGGGTCAACAGTTGTCGGAGAAGGGGTTGACACAGCAATATTTGCATTCATCGCATTCTGGGGAACAATGCCAATGGAAATTTTTGTTGCACTCGTAATATCAAATTATGTTTTCAAAACAGCAATAGAAATCATCTTCACGCCAATAACCTATTACCTGGTGAATTTCCTCAAAAAGGAAGAAAAAGAAGACATGTATGATTATAACACGGATTTCTCGCCATTTTCACTTACCTAATGAAATAAGAAATCTGAAAAAGCCTTTTAAACACCGCAATGCAATAATTTCTAATGGTAAAAGTAATAGCTTCAGTCCTTAACGCGGATTTTTCAAAGAAAAAAGAATGGCTACCACAATTAAATGAATCAGAAATTGACGGAATCCAATGGGACATAATGGACAACAAATATGTTCCTAATACAGGCATTGAAAAACAACTCATTGGAGAATTAAGACCACAGACAAAACTTTTTTTCGAATCACACCTAATGGTTGTTGACCCTGAAAATTATTTGGAGGAAATGGCTGAATTAGGAACACAATTACTAATTTTTCACATTGAAACAACAAACAACCCAAAAAATATTATAAAGGAAATAAATGATTTTGGAATGAGTGCCGGAATAGCAATAAACAATAAAACACCAGCAGAAAAAATTTTTCCTCATTTGGATAAAGTAGATTTGAGCCTTGTGATGAGCGTTGAAGCCGGATTTGGCGGACAAAAATTCAATCCACTGGCACTTGAAAAAATTTCTTTATTGAGAAAAAAAATTGATGAAGAAGCAATTGCATGTGAAATTGAGGTTGATGGTGGAATAAAATTCGAAACCGCAAAAGAATGCGTCAAAGCAGGCGCCGACATCCTCGTATCAGGAACAGGAATATTTAAACACCAAAAAGGAATCAAAGAAGCAATAAAAGAAATGAAAGAACTATGATTTTCTTCTTCTTTTTAAATAGGCTTTTTCTGATGCAACAAACATACGTTTTTTACACAACATAAGAAACTAAGAAAAAGGAAATATATAAAGAATTCTATTCAAATAATATGATGAATTTTGAAAATAAAACCATTATAATTACCGGAGCAAGCTCAGGCATTGGAAAAGCAACGGCAATCGAATTTGCAAAAAGAAAAGCAAATCTAATTTTAATATCAAGAAACCAAAACAAGCTCGAAGAAACAAAAAAAGAATGTGAAAAAAAAGGAGCAAAAACCAAACTCTTTATTTGTGATGTCAGCAAAAAAGAACAAGTGGAAAAAACATGCAACAAAATTTCAATTGAAACAAACCAAATAGATATACTAATTAACAATGCAGGGCATGGAAAAAAAGGCAGGATTATTGATCAAAGTATTGAAGAAATAGAAAACCAAATGAAAACCAATTACTTTGGAATGATGTACTTTACAAAATTTTTGGTGCCAAAAATGAAAGCAGGAAGCCACATAGTAAATATCAGTTCAATAGTTGGTTTAATTCCATGGAAAAATCATGCGGCTTATGTAGCAAGCAAATATGCAGTAACCGGCTTTTCAGAAACAATTGCCCAAGAGTTAAAGGAACAGGAAATTCAGGTTCATATTATTTGTCCAAACGGAACCAAAACAAATTTTTTCGGGTCTCAATATTCAAACAAAAAAGTCGACACAAGCAAAATGCAAAAACCTGAAGAAATAACCAAAGCAATTATCAAATCAATCGAAAAAAATGAACTAATTAGTTTAACCAAATTTGGAGATGGAATCATAATGAGGTTGCATTGGTTATGGCCTAAACTATTCCATAAATTATTAGAAAATGCAAAATAAATACATAAAAGAGAAAACATGAAACTGAAAAATGAAATAAAAGAAATTCGAAATAACGAATATGGAATAGATAATATTTTTTTGAACCGTTGGTCACCGAGGGCAATGAGCGGAGAAAAATTACCGAAAAATGAGCTTATGGCTTTATTTGAAGCAGCAAAATGGGCACCTTCTGCAAGCAACAATCAGCCATGGAGATTTGTGTATGCACAAAGAGACACAGAGCAATGGGAAAAACTATTCAACAGTTTAAATGAAGGCAATAGAGAATGGTGCGAAAAAGCAGGTGCACTTGTAGTAATTCTTTCAAGGAGTAACATGGAATATAAAAATAAGCCAAATCCAACAGCATCTTTTGACACAGGCTCCGCATGGATTTCGCTTGCACTCGAAGGAGCAAAAAGAGGCCTTGTAGTACATGGTATGGCTGGATTTGATTATACAAAAGCCGCAAGCACAGTAAATGCAGGAAAAATATTCAAAGTAGAAGCAATGTGTGCAATAGGTAAAAGAGCGCCAAAAAATAGCCTTCCTGAAAATCTTCAAAAAAAGGAAATGCCCTCAAAAAGAAAAAAATTAAGTGAAATAGCATTTGAAGGAAAACTGCCAAAATAGCTTTTGAGAAGCTTTTTAACCTTAATTCAACCCATTTTCTTAGACTTGAAAAATAATAGAAATTTGGCTTTGCCATGATTTCTTTCTTTTTCGCCAACGTTTTTCTTTCTTTTTCAAAGAAAGAAAAAGGTTGAAGCAGAGGTGGCGGAGTGGTCTAACGCGCCTGGCTTGAGACCAGGTTTCCCTTGGGAAGCGCGAGTTCGAATCTCGTCCTCTGCGTCCAAGCGGTTAAGTACAAACGAAACCGCTTAGGATAGATTGCAAATTTTGATGCAACTTTTATCAAAAGTTGCTTCGAATCTCGTCCTCTGCGTTCGCGCAAGCCCGCGCGAGTAGGGCATGCATTGAGGCATCTGCGATGCCTCGACAGGATTATCTGGATAGCACAAATAGCTAAAGCCAATGAGACAATTGAATTGCTTAAAAATTTAATAAAATAAAAACCACCTTTTATAATTGTTTTGAAACCCAGTTATTCCATGAAAAATACGATAATTGCATTAATACTTTTAATTGTTGTTGCAGGATGTGCACAGCAAGGAACACAAAACCAGGATACAAATACAAATTTACCGAATGACCAGAATTCTCAGTTACAGAACATGAATGATGACGCTAAATACGGAGTTGATTTAATGGCAAACACAGTGGAAAAAGGAGACAAAATCAAGGTTGAATATGTAGGAAGCTTCCCTGATACAGGAGAAATATTTGACAAAAGCGAAGGAAGAGAACCACTGGAGTTCGAAGCAGGCGCAGGGCAAATGATTAAAGGATTTGATGACGCAGTAATCGGATTGAAACTTAATGACGAAAAAACATTCACAATAGCACCTGCTGATGCATACGGTGAAAAAGGCAATGGGCAAAAAGTTCAGGTACCTGTAGAACAAATAACCGGAGACGGTAATGTAACTGTCGGAATGAAAATTTACACTAATACTGGACAAGAAGGGGAAATACTTGAAATTGTTGACGGCAATGCAACAATAATATTCGAACACCCACTTGCTGGAAAAACACTCCAATTCTGGATTAAAATAGTTGGAATTGAAAAAGCCTAATTTCCAAAAACTTTAATACAAAGTTTGCGCCTATTATATTCAGGGGTTAATTATGGATGGATGCATTTTTTGTAAAATTGTAAGCAATGAAATAACAGCAAAAAAAATATTTGAAGATGAAAATTCAATCGCTTTTTTGGATTTGTACCCCGCAGCAAAAGGGCACACATTAGTAATACCAAAAAATCATTACGCTACGCTCCTGGATATACCTGAAATGGAGCTAAAGGAAGTTTCACAGGCAATTCAAAAAGTTGCGGCTGCGGTTGTAAAGGCAACAAATGCAGAAGGATTCAATTTGGTTCAAAACAACAGAGAGGCCGCAGGTCAGGTTGTTCATCACATTCATTTCCACATTGTTCCAAGACACAAAGATGACGGACTTAAACTGGCATTCGGTTCAAAAGAAGCAGAACCAAGTGAACTTGCACATTGGGAAACACAAATAAAAAAACACATTTGATTCCAATGGATAAAAGGTTTGCATTAAGATTGGCATTTGTAGCAATTATGCTGATTTTATTTTATCAAATGAGAATGCATATAGAAACAATAGCGCTAATTGGAATTCTTTTTATTGGATTTATTTTCTTGCGGGAAAAAATGGGGAAAGCTGCAGAACATATCCTTGAAAATCATTTACCTTTCACAAAAAAATGGCCTGATTGGGCTGAAAAAGCACTTTTATTTGCAATATTTATTGTACTTTACTTAATCCTAAAACAAATTATTTATACAGCACTCGGGTTTTTTGGAATAGATTTAAGTGCAATTATCCTAGAAGCAATGCAAAACATGCAATAAGTCAATAAAATCAGACAATAACGCTTTTCTTGAGGTAGTCTAGACAGACAGTAGCATAACAACCCGAAGGAAGCTCAAAACTTATTTCAAATATGTTTCCTAATTTCTTTACACAGAATTTTTTTGCAGAAAAAAAGGTTTTTCTTATTAATTTTTTTAACCCATAATCGCGCTCAAAAGAAGTTGCCTCAATTTCAATATACCTAGTAAAACTTGAATCTGCAGCAAGTGTAATACTCTGCCCATTAATAGTTGAAAAAATATTTTTCGGTTTTTTGGACAAAGCAAGACTGTTCAGCGCATCATTAAACCTCATGGACTGACAAGCCTTTAAAAAATAAGTAAGTGATTGTCTATCCAAAAAAGAAAATACATTCCTAAAAGAAACACCTTGTTTCAAATTCATAAAAACAAGCACTTTTTTTGTTTCAGAAATCAAAGGATTTGAAATTATTGTATCCCAATTACCCCAATTATTCAAAATCAATGATTTTATTTCAGAACTTTTTTCAGTATCAAAAGGACCTGGTTCTGTGATAAAAAATTTTAATGCGGATTCAAAATCGCCTGATTCAAGAAAGCCAGAAAATTTTTTTACCCTCAAATCAAAGCGCTGTTCTCCGAAATAATTGCAGATGAAATCCTTTTTCCCGAATTTTTTGAGGGCAACAAATTCAGCAGGAGATAAATCAACAATTAATTTGAAAAAATTTGATTTGTGAATTCCGATCCTTATACGCTTATCCGAACGCCCTTCAAATTTTACCGAAAATCCATGCTCATTGATTTCAGGAAGCTCATCAAGAGTACAAAACCACTGAGTTATTGTTGCATTTTTATCTTTTATTCCTGAAAAAAAAGCCCTGCAATTGAGCTTTGTTATAGTATGCTTATGGCTCATGCCACTTCGTTTTAAAGTGTAATAATAGTACTTTCCTTCGTTTCCCAGAACAGGGTTAAAAACCTCTTCAACAAAAAAAGTTTCAGGGGTAAATGAAAAATCCATAAAAAAAAACTCGCATAACCAAATAAAAAAAAGTATGCGGAAGGCAGGATTTGAACCTGCGAACCCACTAAGGGACCAGCCAATTGCATCACACTATTTAGAACAGATATGATTCCTCAAGCTGGCGGAATTGACCGCTATCCGACCCCCGCATATAGAGAATGAGGGTTCAATAAACCTTTTAAAATATCCCTTCTCTGCTTGGAAGTTGTTTTTGGGGGACAAAACCCAAATTTCTGGCCTATTTCAAACTTATCCAAATGTTTGGGATTTCTGGAACCAATTAATGCCATAAACTGAGCATCATGAGGCCTATAAACCTCAACCTTATACCCATCCTTTTCTCCATCTTTCTTCTTATATCTCCTAAAATAATGCTTACTTCCAAAACCACGAAGAATTTCCGACGTTTCTTGAATTAATATTTTAGAAGTAGAGCAAATGTGCACCGCCCCTCAAACTCAATACCTTGACTTTCATGTTCTGCAATGCCTTATAAGTCTCAAAAAAGTGCTTAATTTCAAGACGCATGTGATCAGGAACGTCCTTTAAAGAGGAAAAATCCTTAAATCTTGGGTCGTTATGGTGAACAGCAATAATTTTGTCATCCCTGTGCTTGCCGTCAGCCATGTGCAGTAAGCCAATAGGCCTTGCCTCAACAATGGTCTTCGGATATACAGGAAAATTGGAAATAACTATGATATCGAATGGGGGTCACCATCACCCCAATAGGTCTGCGGGATAAAGCCATAATCTCCAGAGTAATGTACCGCAGAATAAATCACACGATCGAGCTTAATCAGGCAGGAATCCTTATCCAACTCATACTTTATCTTGCTGTCTTTTGGAACCTCTATAATCACATTAACTATATCATGGGGGACTTTTTCCCGAAAGAAATATCATGCCAAGGGTGAACCATTCAAAAAACCTCCAAATCAATACTAAAAAGAGCCAAATAAAGTATATAATTAGTTCCATTTAGGGAATTAATATGAGCGGACACTCAGATCATGGACCTGATGACCATGGAAGCCATGGAGAGCACAAAGAACATAAGGAGCACAAGGGGCATAAAGAGCACAAAGAGGAAAAGAAAGAAAAATCAAAAAACAGTAAAAAACCGGTTCTCGAAGAAGCTGAAGTAATAGTTCTTCTTTTGCTTGCAATAATGGGCAGGATAGCCCTTGAACCATTTGCGTCAGTAGAGCCAATAATACCAATAGCGGTTTATGCTGGCCTTGCTTATGGGTCAAGTGCAGGAATACTAATTGGATTGCTTGCATACCCTGCATCAAATTTTTTCCTAAGAGGCGGACCATTTGGTTTGTGGACAATCCTTCAGGGAGCTGCAGGTGCAACAGCAGGTGGTCTTGCAGGAAACAACAACAAACTTACCACAGAAAATCTTTTGCTCTACACATTCCTTGGCACACTTATATTTGAATTATTCCTCAACATCGGCTCAGGCGGATTCCTAATCTGGCCATACTCAATAACACACATAGTAACAAACCTCATTTTTGCGGTTTTGATAAGCGCGGGCATAAAGCAAAAGTAATTTATTTAACACATGAATTGAATTATTATGGAAGATAAAGTAATCCAAAACATAATCCACCTTGGAGTAATACTTGTACTTGTAATAATACTGCTTGTAACGCTCATATTCACAGGCATACTTGGATGCAATATAGTGCCCACAGGATGCGACATATATTACTCAGTTCTAAAAGGCGGAGCCCCAAGCATTCTTATTGCATACGGTGAAGGCGGCCTCGGAGATCACGTTAAACTTGAAAACGTTTTAAATGACAGGGACATTCTTAACGCAAAAGTAAGAAGCATTGAAATTGAAAAACTATCATACGGAAACATCAATGATTATGATATGATTATAGTGGAAGAAGCAAGACAGATTTGTTCAGGCAAACTCAAAGTATTTGAAAGCTTTGTGAATTCAGGAGGCAGACTTGTATGGACAGGCGATGCCGGTACCGAACTCTGCCCAGGAGATTCTTTCCTACTTGAAAATGAAAGGGAAGGCGGTGACTCTGAAAAAATAATCGGACCATGGGCAAGAAGAGATTTTGATAAACAACTTTCATTTGACAAATTCCTCGGAATAAATTACAAAGGAAATTACTGCGAACTTGTTAAATGTGATTTAACAACAGAAACAGGAAGAATAGAAATCACTAATGATAAACATAAATTAACCCTTGGAATAAGTCCATCACTTACATACAAAGGAGACTTTGCAGTTGTTGATGATACAGGCAATTCAAGGATAGTTGCAGTATTAGATTATGGAACCGAATTCATTGGAGAGTCAAACGGACAGCAATGGCTTGAACAAGAAAAGAAATACAATTTCGGGCAAAGATTGCCTTTTATAGTTACAAGCGGAGTCGGAGAAAGAACAGCGTATTATGCAGTGCCAATAGAATCGTTTGGAAAGCAGGACCAGCAATACAAAGCACTAATAGAACAAATGTACTACGGCCTTTTGTATAAGTAATCATCAAAAACTGCAAGTGATGAAAACAGGGAAATACAAATCAGAAAAGCAAACCTCAAAGATTTGTATAGTATTGTCAATGAGTATAAAAAAACGTATTCCAAAGTACCATACAACGAAAAATGGAATCCCCTAAATCTTAAAAAAATGTTTAAGGAAATTTATTCAAAAAAATAATAAATATTGCTATTGTGCAACCAACAAAGACAAAGTAATTGGATTTATTTTAGCAAGCACATACCAAAAATCAAGAAACAAATCAGGTTTTGCGGATGAACTATTTGTAATCAAAAAATTTCAAAACAAAGGAATAGGAACTAAGTTACTTAAAAAAATAGAAACACAATTCAAAAAAGAAAAAATAAATCACATTACTAGCCCGAATAAAATCAAAAGCATTCAAATTTTACAAAAAAAAAGAAATTTGAAAAAAAATTATTTTTTCTTCACCTTCGAAATCGATTCAAAAGCCCTCAGGATTTCAAGCGGAATTGCAAAGATAACTGTATTGCTCTGATCAGAACTCAAATCATTAAGAGTATTAAGTGTTCTCAAGTGCAATGCACCAGGAGAAGCATTAAGTGTTTTTGCTGCTTTTGCAATGTTAGTAGAAGCAACAACTTCACCTTCAGCTTTAATTATAACAGCTCTCTTTTCTCTTTCAGCCTCAGCCTGCTTAGCCATTGTCCTCTTCATATCCATTGGCAATTCAACATCCTGCATTTTGATGTTTGTTATTTCAATACCCCAAGGGTCTGTTTCTTTATCAACAATTTTTTCAATTTCAACAGCAATCTCATCTCTTTTTGTGAGAACAGAATCAAGACTTACACCACCAACAACATCTCTAAGCGCGGTTTGTGCAAGCTGGGCAGTTGCAAAAATATAATCCTCAACATCAAGAACAGCTTTCAACGGATCGCTCACTTTAAAGAACACAACCGCATTAATTTTCACAGGAACATTATCCTTTGTCATTACTTCCTGCTTAGGAATATCAATTGTCTTTACCCTAATGTCAACTTTCCTGTAACCCTGAATAAAAGGAATAATAAAATTAATTCCTGGATTCATTATACCTGAGCATTTACCAAGAGTAAAAAGAACCCCCCTTTCATACTGAATAATGATTCTAACAAAAAGGAAAACAAACCCCAAAAGAAGAATTATAATCCAAAACCCACTAAAAAGGATAAATCCTATTGCACCTAAAAAATCTGCCATTTAAATCAGTAAAATAAAGTAGGCTTCAATATAAAAATATAACCTTATATAGGTCAAGGGGCAATGAATCTTTATGCGAAAGGCAATTCCACACGAAGGAGCGGAAATCAAAAGGCCTAATTACCACCCAAAAGAAATTGCAAAATATGGTCTAGGAAGTATTGCAAGAACAAAAAACTGGTTTTTAACAAGAAAAAGAAAAAATTACAAAATATTTAGAAGAGCAGATATCCCACAAGCTTTAACGAAAAGAGAACTTGTAATTGTAAATTTACCCGCCCAATTTATAACACCTCAAACGGTTTCATTGATTTCTCACCCTGATTTAGCAAAAGCACTTGAAAGAGTAGCACAAGAAACAGAAAGTGCAAAACTTGGACAACTTACAATTTCAAGCATGATGCGCCCAGTAGAAGCACAGGAAAGATTAATGGAAGAAGGAAACCGTTTTGCAGCAGACCCGAAAAATAGCGACCATTGCAAAGGACTGGCATTTGATATATCTACACGTGGTTTGAATCCGAATGAGAAAAAAAGGCTAAAACGCATTGCTAAAAAACTAGAAAGGGAAGGTGAAATTTCATTTATAGATGAAACCCTAATTAATAACTGTTTACACATCTCAATCCCATAAAAAAGCCAATTTTCCATTTAAAAAGCCTTATAAAATGCATCTAGGAACTATTTTTGAGTACGGGCCCGTAGCTCAGCTTGGATAGAGCACTTGCCTTCTAAGCAAGGGGTCGAGAGTTCAAATCTCTCCGGGCTCGCTCACAAAAACAGCAAATAATAAAGCACAAGAAAAAGGCAGAAAAATGGATTTCAGAAAAGACCTTGTAAAAGCAATTTCAAACGCAGGCGCAAACCAAGAACAAACAGATGCCTTGCTTGAAACTCCACCTCAAAAAGAAATGGGTGATTTTGCATTGCCCTGCTTTGTGCTTGCAAAAGAAGCCAATAAAAACCCCGTGCAATTTGCAACCGAATTAAAAGAAAAAATAAAACTTCCAAAAGAATTCGAAAAAACCGAAACAAAAGGACCATACTTGAATTTCTTTCTAAACAAAGACATTTTTGCCGAACAAACACTTGGAAAAATTCTATCAGAAAAAGAAAATTTTGGCCATAAAAAAAAATCAGGCGAAAAAATCATTGTAGAATACTGCCAGGCAAATCCAATGAAAGCATTCCACATAGGGCACGTGAGAAACATATGCTTAGGCGAAGCAATAGCAAGGATATTTGAAGCCAACGGAAAAAATGTTATCAGAGTTGATTACGGTGGAGATGTGGGGCCGCATGTAAGCAAAACACTCTATTCATACCAAGAGCTGTGGAAAGGAAGTATACCAAAAGGAATTGAAGAAAAAGGACAATGGCTTGGCGAACTTTATGCAATTGGTGCAAAGGCAGTGAAAGAAAATCCAGCATTAGAAGAAAAAATGAGAAAAATGGTTGTGCAACTCGAACAAGGGGACAAAACATTAGTAAAAGACTGGGAATTTCTAAGAGAAGAAAGCATCAAATACTTCAAGCACATTTTCAAAGAACTCAACATTGAATTTGACCGCATAATACTTGAAAGCGAAGTTGAAAAAGAAGGAATAAAGATTGCAAAGGAATTATATGCAAAAGGATTTGCATTCAAAGACGAAGGCGCACTTCTTATTGATTTAACTAAATACAACCTTGAAAAATTTCTCATATTAAAAAGTGACGGAGCAGCACTCTACTCGAGCAAAGATCTTGCGCTTGCAAAAATGAAAAAACAAAAACTCAAGGCAAACAAAACATACAACCTGGTTGGAGCAGAACAAAAATTCTATTTCCAGCAACTCATAAAAACAATTGAATTACTTAACAAAGAAAAAAATGAATATTGTGAAACAATACATCTTCCGTACGAACTTGTTGTTCTAGAAGAAGGAAAAATGGCATCAAGGGAAGGCAATGTAATAACCTACTCAGAGCTTATTGGAAAAATAATAAGCAAAACTGAAGAAGAAACAAGAAAAAGGCACTCAGATTGGAAAGAATCAAGAATAAAAGAAACAGCAAAAAAAATAGCTCTTGCAGCACTCAAATTCGGCATGATTGCACACGATAAAAACAAAAAAATTGTTTTCAACTGGGAAAAAGCAACAAGCCTTGAAGGCGAAACAGGCCCATTCATATTGTATAGTTATGCAAGAGCAAAAAGCATTCTTGAAAAAACAAATGCAAAAACAAAAGCAGGGAAAATCACATTAGAAACACAAAAAGAAAAAGACCTGCTTTCAACAATAACCGCATTAGAAGAAAAAATAAATGAAGCAGGAAAAACAATCACCCCCCACAAAATCGCATACCACTTAATTGACATTGCTTCAACATTCAACTCATTTTACCATGAAATCCCAGTCCTTAATGCGGAGAATGAAAACCAAAAACAAACAAGATTAATGCTTGTGAAAGCAACCGCAGAAACAATAAAAAACGGACTCGGATTACTGAACATAGAAACAGTCGAAGAAATGTGAAAAAAACACCAATATAATGTATTAAAATAAATTCACACCCAAATAAAGTATGGAAAAATTCCAAAAACTTCTTGAAGACATCAAAAACAACCTAAAAAAATACTACCCTAAAAGCGAACTTGCAATGGTGGAAGAAGCTTATTTTTACGCACAAAAAGCACACGAAGGACAAAAAAGAGAATCCGGAGAACCTTATTTTATACACCCTTTGGAAGTTGCATTTGAACTTTCAGAAAAAGGGATGGATGCAGTTGTTGTAAGCACAGCCCTAATGCATGATTTACTTGAAGACACAAAAACCAGCAAAAAAGAAGTGGAACAAATATTCGGAAAACCAGTATTTGAAATGATTGAAGCGCTTACAAAACTTAACCTCGCTTCATTCAAGTCAAGGCAGGAGCAATCAACTGCAACAGCTACAAAAACAATACTAGCAGCATCAAAAGATGTCAGAGTCCTTGTAATAAAACTTTTTGACAAATTAAACAACCTACGCACAATAAAATATCTTCCAAAAGACAGGCAAAAAAGAATCGCCGAGCACACATTAACTGTTTATGTTCCGCTTGCACACAAACTCGGAATGCATGAACTCAAATACGAACTGGAAGATTACTGCTTTAAGGCGCTTGACCATAAAAAATATACAAAAACAAAAAATAAAATAATCCAGGTTCAGAAAAAAAAGAAAAATGACATAAAAAAAATAATTAAGGCATTGAAAACAAAGCACCAAAAACAAAAATGGACATTTGGAGAAAAAAGCAAATCAGTATACGCTATTTACAGTAAAATGCTTTTAGAGGGAAAATCAATTCAAGAAATAACGGATATGAGCATAGTAAAAATAATTGTGCCAACAAAAGAGGATTGCTATCAGGCGCTTGGAAAGATACATGAAACATTCACACCAATTCCCGGAAAAATAAAAGATTATATTGCAATACCAGAACATGGAATATATGAATCATTACACACGCAAATAATTGGACCATCAAAAGTACCAATAAAAATTTACATATTTTCAGAGCAAATGGAAGAGAAAGCAAACGATGGAATAGTATACTATTTAAGGAACAGCACTAATAGCAGCAGCAGTATAAAAAAAGTTAAGGAAATGTTATCAAATCTAAAAAATCAAGAAATAAAAAATGAAAAAGAACTTCAAAATACTCTTGACCTTAATTTCCACAACCACATTAACTTGGTATTTACACATAATGGAGAACCTATTGCAATTCCGAGAGATGCAACAGCACTTGACTTTGCATTCTTTTCAAATCAGCACATGGCAAAAAAAGCGGCAAAAGCCCAAATTAACGGAAAAGTACAACCCGTGTGGACCAAACTCGAAAGCGGAGACAGAGTAAAAATTTTCTATTCAAATACAAACCAAATCGGAAGCCAATGGCTCGCATTTGTAAACACAGATAAAGCAAAAGCAGAAATACAAAAAGCAATCAAATTAACAGTACATAAAAAAATGAGAGAATTTGCAAAAATAAAAGTTGTTTGCGTGGACAGAGCAGGATTACTTGCAGAGCAGGCAAAAATAATGGCAAAAAACAAAATTGACCTCGGGAACACATTATCCAGAGTAAATGATGACAATGTCACTTATACAACAGAAATGTACATTAAAACAGGAGAAGGAAAAAACCTGCAAAAAGCAATTAATGAACTCAAAAAAATAAAAGAAACACTTAATGTTACCCTAGAATACCTTTAAAATTATTCAACCAAAATCGCAGGTTTTAATGGAAATGCTTTCTTTGCCTTTTCTGAATTTGATGAATCGGCTTTTGCAATTTCAACAGTTGAATTAAATTCCTTTGCCAAGAAATCCTTGAAACCTGAAAGCGCACTAAATTCATCAACCCTACTTATTGATTTCAAATCATGGAATTTTTGCAAAACCGCCTTCACAAAACCAGGAATTTCCTTTGCAAATGCCCTTGCACTTGGCTCTGCTGATGCCAACTTCATTGCAGAACCGAAATCAGGCTTTTCAGAATCAAGTTTCTCTAACAAAAGATCCAAAACATCCCACTTCCATTCGGGGGAAACAAAAATAGTCACTTTTTTCGGAGATTCGATATTCGCGAGTTTTTTAATCTGAACAACATCAGCCTTAATCAATTCCACTAATTCCTCAGAAGCAAGTATTCCTGCATCAATTTTTGATTCGTCAAAATCAGGCCACTTTGCAACACTCACCATCCCCTTTTTTCCTAAAAGCAACCAAAGTTCCTCACAAAGGTGCGGTGCGAACGGAGCAAGGAGTAATGCAACAGTCTCAAGTGAAAATCCCAATACATTTTTATCTGGCTTTTCATAACCCTGAATTGTACTCACAAGACCCATTACTTTTCCAATTGCAAAATTAAACCTATAAGATTCAATATCACTTGTAACAGATTTTATTGTTGAATGGGTTTTGCTCAAAACAAGCTTATCCATAAATGATTTGACTGTTGGTTTTCCAAAAGAGGCCTCTTTTACCCTTGACTCAAACAACAAATGAATCCTCTGCAAAAACTTGTGACTTGCCTCAACACCCTTATCAGTCCAATCCATTTCCCTTTCAGGATGAGAAGCAAACAAAATGAAAACCCTAATCGTATCAGGGCCGAATGCACCCATTATCTCAGAGGGATCAACAACATTGCCAATGGATTTAGACATTTTTGTACCATCCTTCAAAACCATTCCCTGTGTAAGGAGACGCTTGAAAGGCTCATCAACCTTAACCATGCCTATGTCCCTCAAAAATTTTGTAAAAAACCTTGCATAAAGCAAATGAAGAATCGCATGCTCAATCCCGCCTATGTACTGATCAACAGCCATCCAATACTTGGCCGCCTTTTTGTCAAACGGAGCAGTATTATCAGCAGGCGAAGAATACCTGAGGAAATACCAGGAAGAATCAACAAAAGTATCCATTGTATCAGTATCGCGCTTTGCAGGTTTGGCACATTTAGGGCATTTAACATTCACAAAAGAATCCACTGTTGTAAGAGGATTTCCTCTGGTGCCAAAATCAGCATCTTTTGAATCAGGTAGCTTAACAGGCAAATCCTTTTCAGGAACAGGAACAGTACCACAAGAAGCACAATAAATTATTGGAATAGGTGTTCCCCAAAATCTTTGCCTGGAAATAAGCCAATCACGAAGTTTATAATTTGTCGTTCTTTTACCCATGCTTTCCTTTTCAAGCCACTCCGCCATTTTAGGAAGAGCTTCCCTGTTATCCATTCCTGAAAATTTTCCTGAATCGAAAAGAATGCCATCAGCAGTAAAAGCAGCAGAATAATCAGCAGGGTTAATTGGTTTTCCATCAGAGCTAATTACAAATTTTAAAGGCAAATCATACTTGCGCGCAAACCTGAAATCCCTTTTATCATGCGCATCGCACATCACAATGCCGGAACCATACATCAATGCAAAGTTTGCCACAAAAATCGGAACCTTTTCTCCATTAACCGGATTGATTGCATACTTTCCGGTAAAAACCCCTACCTTTTCCTTCTCTTCATTTTGGCGATCAATCATGCTTTGCTGCTTCACTTCCTTAACAAAATCAAAAACCTGCCCCTCCAAACCAGTATCCTTTACGAGCTCTGGAATCAGGGGGTGCTCAGGCGCAATCGCAATAAAAGTCACACTGAAAATCGTATCACAACGGGTAGTGTAAGTTGGCAACACCTGATTTGTTCCATCTAATTTGAAAAAAACATTTACCCCATGACTTTTACCAATCCAGTTTTTCTGCATTGTTTTTACGCGCTCAGGCCAATCCTCAAGCTTATCCAAATCAGTTAAAAGTTCATCAGCATAATCAGTTATTTTCACAAACCATTGTTCAAGATTTTTTTCAATAACATTTTGATCCTTGTGACGCCAGCACTTTCCATTAATTACCTGCTCATTTGCAAGAACAGTATTACAAGCAGCACACCAATTTACAGGCGCTTTCTTTTTGTACACCAAGCCTTTTTCAAGCATCTTGAGGAAAATCCACTGATTCCACCTATAATATTCCGGAACGCAGGTCTTCACAAGCCTTGACCAATCATAACTATAACCAAGCTCCTTGAGTTGCCTAATCATATCGTCCATTCGCTTGAAAGTCCAATCCTTAGGATCAGCTTTGTTTTCAATTGCAGCATTTTCTGCAGGCAAACCAAAAGCATCAAAACCCATTGGATACAAAACGTTAAATCCCTGCATTCTTCTATAACGGGCTATTGCATCGCCAATTGAATAATTCCTCGCATGCCCCATGTGCAGTTTTCCAGAAGGATACGGAAACATTTCCAAGACATAATATTTCTTTTTAGAAGAATTCTCAGCAGTATGAAAAATACCTTCTTTTTCCCATTTTTGCTGCCACTTCTTGGCAACTTCATTCAAATCAACAGACATGTAAAAAATCACCCTAAAAACGTTTTAAAACATATTTACCAAGCTTTTCCCTAAAAACTGCAAGCTCATCAAGGAATCTTTTTATCGTTCTTGGCAAATGCTCTTCTTGCGTTGAAAAAACTCTTGCGGTTTCAACCAGAATTTCATCTCCCGAGCCCTTGAAAACGGAACTTGATGAAAGTGAAAGGTCAATTTCCTTGTTGCCTTTTGCAACTGCTTTTTTTGCTTTTTTCCATTTTGAAAACAATTCATCAGCCCTACCAGGAACCAATTCAGGAGTAACTCCAAGCAATTGTGAAACCTCTTCCAATAATTCCTTCTTACTGCTTTTCTCTTTTCTCGCAGCTTTTCCCGCAGTGTAATTTATTCTTACAACTCCATCCTGAACCTTTGTAGAACTAATAATTTTAAGCTCTTCCAATTCAGAAAGATTGTTCGCATGTGTTCCGCCACAGGCTTCAACATCAGAACCAATTGAAACAATCCTTAAATGCCTGCCTGGAACAAATCCACCTTGATAAATGTGCATTCCGTACTCATCTTCAGCGGTTTCCCTTGGAAGGATTTCACTTTTCACATCCAATCCAGATTTTATTTTTTCATTGCAGCAATCCTCAATCTGCTTCAATTCTTTTTCAGAAAGCACATCATAATGTGTAATGTCAAGGCGGCCTTTCTCAACTGTTTTTGCGGCACCTGCCTGCCATACATGCGGGCCAAGAACCTCATAAGCACACAAATTAACAAGATGAGCTGAGCTATGGTGCTGCATTAATTGTTTTCTTCTTTCAACATCAACATTGCCCTTAATTGTGTCTTCTTTTTTGAATGGATTTAAATCAAGTTTTACAATTATAACAGAATCCTGTTTGAAAACGTCCACAACACTTGCTTTTTTTCCTTCAGAATCAGTTACTGTTCCAAGATCAAAAATCTGTCCTCCTGAAGTTGGATAAAAAGCACTCTGGTCTAAAGCAATCAAATTGCCTTCACTCCAAGTTATTTTCGCATAAAATTCCATTAAACGCCAATCATCCCAGTA
>PCWY01000054.1:0-1081 GCA_002762975.1 Candidatus Diapherotrites archaeon CG11_big_fil_rev_8_21_14_0_20_37_9
GCTATTTGCAATAAGCTCTTTGTAAACGCTTGGGAATCTTTTTTTGAAAAAACCAGAGTTGAATTCTGTTGCATCAAGGAAAACTTTTTTCCCCTGCAATTGTTCACGGTAAATTGCCCTGCTTACTTTATCTCTTGTGAATAACGGATTGACTATTTGTTCATTGTCCTCATTCACTATTTGTCCGCCCTCTCCGCGGACCGCCTCTGTAACAAGAAAGTTCCCTATTGTTGTCTGTATTGTTGTAGGGTGAAATTGCACGAATTCCATTCCCCAAATTTCACATCCTGTTTCTATTGCAATTGCCATTCCAAGTCCTGTTGTTGTTTTTGGATTTGTTGTTTTTTCAAAGCATGCTGCGTATCCGCCTGTTGCAAGTACCATTGAATCGGATTGCATTAGCCCTTCGTTTGTTTCAATTCCGGAGTAATTTCCTTTATTTGCATAAATTTTTTTTACCGCAGTATTTTCAATAAAATCAATGTTTTTGTTTTCTTTTGCAATTTTTTTTAGAAAAAGGGTCATTTCTTTTCCTGTTCGATCCCCTTTTATGTGAAGTACCCTATTTTTTGAGTGCCCTCCTTCAAGTCCGAGTTCAGGTTCAGATTCTCCGTCAAAAACAAGTCCTAGATTAATCAGTTCTTTTACTGCGGCAGGACCGTTTCGTGTTATTGTTTCAACAGTTTCAACATTGCATAAACCGTCTCCTGCTTTTAGGGTGTCTTCAAAGTGCTTTTCCCATGAATCATTTTTTCCTATTGCTGTTGCTATTCCGCCCTGTGCGTAATAGCTGTTTGATGTTTTTTCGATGCCCCTTTCAATAACAACAACCTGCTTTGTTTTTGCACATTCAAGTGCTGCGGATAAACCGGCTATTCCTGAGCCGGCAATAATCACATCAAATTTTTCCATAATAGAATTATCTTGGCTTAGTAAATTAAACCTATTTGTTTGGTGACAGCGGATATGTTGCCACTATAAAAGCAGGTGTTTAGTGGGAAAACCTCCATTCTTTTGTTTGGAAACAAGAGGAGGTTTTTCCCAAATGATATATGCAGACGTTGTTGTTGAAAAGGTTGTT
>PCWY01000054.1:1108-1778 GCA_002762975.1 Candidatus Diapherotrites archaeon CG11_big_fil_rev_8_21_14_0_20_37_9
AGAGAGGCTAAAAGAGTTTGGAATAGGACGAGCAAACGCTCTCTCAAGAGATTGAAGCGTTTGCTCAAACAACTGGATTCTACAATGCTTTCTTGGATAGAGCACGGGAAAGTGTGCTTGAGGACAGTACAGTGCTACAACAAGCAATGGTTTCCCAAGAAACCTAAGTCCAAAGTGAAACCAAAAAGGTATGAGCGAAAGCACGTGCTTTCGCTAATGCACACGGATTGGGCAGTAAAACGCATTCTGAACGGGGTTAGATGTTGCTTCTCTTTTTATGAAGATGATGCCACGCGCAAACTGTTTGCATTGCGCGCATACCCACGCGCAACACTCGCAAACACCATTGATAATCTCGCGCAAGCCAAGCGCGAGACACGAGGGTTCAAGGCCGTGCTATCTGATAACGGCAGGGTTTACATGAAAAACTATGCTGCCCAGCTTGATGGAATCAAGCACATCAGAACCCGCATACGCAATCCAAAGTGCAATGGCAAAGCGGAAGCTGTCGTGAAAAAAGTGAAACGCTATCTCAATAAGTTCGAGGTTCAAAACCTCGAACACGCGAACGCGTTGTTGTCGCGCTACGAGCGCGAATACAACAACACGCCACACTCCAGCTTAAAATATCGTACACCCAATCAAGTATTCAGGGACAAACAAAAAAATG
>PCWY01000054.1:1841-5302 GCA_002762975.1 Candidatus Diapherotrites archaeon CG11_big_fil_rev_8_21_14_0_20_37_9
TGTGCGGTAACTTCAATTATTGTAAGGCTGTATTGTTTTCCAACAGCATCAACCGCGATGCCACCGCCTTTACTTGCCATTCATTAAGTTCCCAGTTCCTTACACAAGCACCTATTTCTTCATTGACAGCCGTGCTCGTCTCTCTGCCCGCCTATTGTTGGTTCCTGATTGCAACCTGAAAGAAGCAGAACCAATGCCAAACAAAGTATGATTGCTTTCATAATCTTAATCGCTATACTTATTGTTGCTTTTTCTCGCTTATCTATTTTTCCATTATTTTAGTAACGTCGCTAATTATTGTTTTACTTCATCTTCCAGAATGGATTGGAGCCTTCTTTTTGCATTGATTTTTTTCAAATAGTTTTCAACGGATTTCGGAATAATTCCCCTCAATGATTTTCCTTCAAGTATTCTTGTCCTTACTGTTGTGGAGTCTATTTCGCGGTGATTGCTCACAAGCCTTTTTACTTTGTGTCCATCGGCTTCAAAAAGCTCCTTCACTAAAGGGTTGTTGGTAAAGACAATGTCGAATGAGGGACAAAAACTCTTTATGCGCTGTGTCCACAATGCGTATTCTTTGATGTCCTCTACAGGAACAATGTAGCATTTTGCAAATGTTTTTGATTCTTTGAGTGCAAGGCCAATCATTTCCATTCTTTCTCCTGCTGTAAAAGGATTGTCGTGCTGGAAGCTCTCTTTGCTTGAACCAATTACAATAATCATCTCACCAACATCTTTGAGTGCATTCAAAAGCGCGTTATGGTGCCCCAAATGGTATGGCTGGAATCTGCCTACAAACAATCCTCTTTTCATTTTGCTCATTTTTCTAACCTCATGCTGAAATCAAGTATTCTTGCGTTTTTTGTGAGCTCGCCCATTGAAATGATGTCAGCTCCAATATTACAGTATTTTTTCAGGTTCTTTAATGTAATTCCTCCGGATAATTCCGCCTTTCCGTTGAATCCTGCCTGTCTCATTTTTTTTATTGTTGCTTTTGCTTGTGTAGGAGAAAAATTGTCAAGCATTATAATGTAAGGTTTTTCTTTTGCTGCTTCAATTGCCTGAGTTTCATTTTCAACCTCGATTTCAATTTTTTTATTTTTTTTCTTTGCTTTCCGAATCGCATCTTGAACTGATTCAAAAAAAAGCAAATGGTTTTCTTTGAGCAGCACCATATCATTCAAATTTTTCCTGTGGCTCCAGATGCCCGCAATAGTTGCCGCCTTTTTGTCAAAATCCTGAAATCCTGGAATTGTTTTTCTTGTTACTGCCAGAGTTTCTTTTTTGCATATTTTTTTTCCTTCAGCGCAAAGCATTGCAACCCCGGACATTCTTCCAATCATGTTGAGGCACACTCTTTCAATTTCAAGAATTTTTCTGTTGTTTCCTTGGATTGAAATTATTTTTTCTCCTTTGCGTGCGGTTTGTCCGTCTTTTTTATGTGCCTTTACCATTAGCTTTTTTTCTTTTGCGATAAAAATGGTTTCTTCAATTCCTGCAAGAACACAGGATTCATTGCTTTTTACTATTGCAGTACAATTAGTTTTGGGTGTTATTAATGCAGTTATGTCCCCTTTTGCAATGTCCTGTTTGAGGAATGCCGCTATATTGGCTTTTGTTCCAGGTAAAACCATAGTATTCTTTCACCCTAAACAGATTTAAATAATTATTATTGATTATTAATGTATTCGAAATAGGTGAATTTTTTCTATGGTTAAAAAAACTTATTTAAAGGGTACAAGGACGCTCAAAAAGAGCTTTGCAGAGATGCTTAAGGGCGGTTGCATAATGGATGTTGTTAACGCAAAACAGGCCAAAATAGCTGAGAAAGCAGGCGCATGTGCTGTAATGGCGCTTGAAAGAGTTCCTGCTGATATAAGGGCTGCTGGCGGTGTTGCGAGAATGGCTAATCCTGAAAAAATAGTTGAAATAATGGATGTTGTTTCCATTCCTGTAATGGCAAAGGCAAGAATCGGGCATTTTGTTGAAGCCCAGATTTTGCAGGAGCTTGGCGTTGATTTTATTGATGAAAGCGAAGTTCTTACTCCTGCTGATAGCGAACACCATATTGATAAAATGAAATTTACTGTTCCGTTTGTGTGCGGTGCGCGAAATCTAGGAGAGGCATTAAGGCGTATTAATGAGGGTGCTGTAATGATTCGAACAAAGGGAGAGGCAGGAACAGGAAATGTTGTTGAGGCAGTAAAGCATGCAAGAACTATTTCAAAGCAGATTTTTGACATGAAATATGTTCCTATTGGGAAATTTGAATCAATTGCAAAATCAATGAGGGCTCCGCTTGAGCTTCTTGAATCAACAATAAGCAAGGGCAGGCTTCCTGTGGTGAATTTTGCCGCAGGTGGAATAGCAACTCCTGCTGATGCCGCTTTAATGATGCAACTCGGCATGGATGGTGTTTTTGTTGGTTCTGGAATATTCAAATCCACTAATCCTGCAAAAACTGCAAAGGCGATTGTTCAGGCAACAACGCATTTTGATGATCCTAAGGTTCTTGCAAAAGTCTCCTCTGGTTTGGGGGAAGCGATGAAAGGTCTTGAGATTTCAACGCTTGATGTTAAGCTCCAGGAACGCGGTTGGTAAAAAACCATTTGCTTTCCTGTTTAATTAAATTTTTTTTCAGTTGGTTTGCATGAATAAAGAAATTATTGTCGGGGTCCTTGCTTTGCAGGGTGATTTTTTTGAGCATCAGAGAATACTTTCACGAATGGGAGTTGCCTCAATGCAGGTGCGCAACAAAAGTGATTTGGACAAGTGCTCCGCTCTGATTATTCCTGGCGGTGAATCCACTACAATGGCAAACCTCCTCTCCCGCGCCGATCTTGCTTTTAAAATCAAAAAGCGGGTGAAAAAAGGAATGCTGTTTTATGGCACGTGTGCTGGTGCAATCCTTGCCGCGAAAAAAGTGATTGGCGAAAACCGCTTCAAACCGCTTGCATTGATTGATGTTGACATCAAAAGGAATGCGTACGGGAGACAGGCTGATTCATTTGAAACAGAAATTGAAGTCAGTGGAAAAAAAATCAATGGTATTTTCATCAGGGCGCCTGTAATTTCAAGGGCAGGCAAAAAGGTTGAGGTTCTTGCCCGAGTTGATAATAATCCAGTTCTTGTAAAACACAAAAATGTTTTGCTCGGAACATTCCACCCGGAATCGGATGATGAAATATTCGTGCATGAATTGTTCCTTGCAATGTTTAAATAGGTTTAAATAGAATCTTAATATTTTTTTTATGTACGCGAGGGTTGAAACTCCCGATGCAATTTAATTTATCAATCCTTAGGGATATAAAATTCAGCGCTCCTGAAGCAGAAAAGAAGCATGATTTATCCAGAGACAGAGTGCGGAAAAAACCCCGTAGCCAAACCTATAAGTGCAAAAGGAAGAAAAGACAAAAAATCCATTTACTAATGAAAACAGAACAGGTAAAAAAACATTTTGG
>PCWY01000010.1 GCA_002762975.1 Candidatus Diapherotrites archaeon CG11_big_fil_rev_8_21_14_0_20_37_9
TATTCGAGAGCCCCTTTATTCTTATTGTGGCTTTTTTGTTTTCTCCTGTGTCTTTGTCTGTTAGTGTTGATTTTACTTTAATTGTTGCAATTATTTGATTTGCACCAGGGTTTGCTATTATTGGTTTTTGATATTCAAAATCCATTGCTTTTTCAGCGTCCCCTTCAAGTACAAGTTCAACTTCTGTTTGAAGTGATTCTTCACTTGTGATTGTTAATTCAATTGTAGTTTTCTGTCCTGTAACAAGTGTTTGTGGAAAGTCTCCGCTTAATTCAAGATCTTTATCTATTTCCATTTCTATTTCAACAGGGTCGTTATCGGTTATTTCTATTTGTTTTCCTGTGATTGCTTTGTAATCTGAATTAAGAACATCTATTTTGTAAGTTCCTGTTTTGAGGGTAATTTTTTCATTGCTTTTTAATCTTTGAATTTCATTGCCTTCCAAATCAGATACTTTTATGCTGGCACTTATTGTGTCTCCTTCTGTGTCGCTTACATTGAAGCTTACTTCTCTGTTGCTTCCTATGAAAAATGAGTATAAAAAAAATAATACCACAATTGCTATTATGCCGCCTATTATCAGCATTTTTTTTTCTTTGATTGTTTCAACTATTGGCTCCATTGTTTCTTTTGCCTTGTCCATTGGGTCTTCTTCGTAGAGGTCTTCTTCGCCATGCGGGCTATCGTATTTGTCGTGCATTTTTTTCCCTGTAAACTCTTGTTTTGTTTATTATTAATTATTTATTATATTAATAATTAACGTTTTCCTATTTGCAGGTTAAATTTGTTTCTTTTTGCCTATTTATTGTTTTCAGGTTACTTTTTTATTTCGAAGAGTGTTTATGTTTTTATGAAAATAGCTATTGTTACTTCAAATGCATCTGAATTGCCTGTTTCAAAGCGTCTTTCTGAAGAGCTGGAAAATCAGATAAAACCAGTTTCTATTTCAGTTGAGGTTTTTCCAAGCGTGCTTGAGCTGATTTCAGGTTTGCATTCTTTTATGCATTTTGATCTTGTTATAGTGCTTCTTTATTATGGTGCTGAATCGCATGATGTCCGTATGTTAATGGAGAAAATTGTCGAGGAGCGTTCTGCAGGTATGAAGTTAGTAAGTTTTGTTGAGCAGAATGATGATGCTATTGGTTCAGATGATGAGGCTTTGAGAATTACCGATCTTATTCTTAAACGCCTTTTTGGAGAAGGAAGAAAAAAGTCAGATGGAACAGGAGAGAAAGGTAGTTACACCACTCTTTAATTTTTTTTGGGTTTTTTTATTTTTTTGTTTTCTTTTTACTTACTTTGCTTTTTGTTTTTGTTCTTGTTTTTGGTTCATTTTTTTTTGAACTTTTTTTTCACTTCTTCATGTTTGTTCAGAATATGATTCATCATTTTCAGTTTGTCGTTTTTTTCTTCCAGTTCGAATATTTTTTTCTCTTTTGATATGATTGTATCTTTAAGATGCATTAAAAGTTCATTTTTATCGCTGAGGTCTTTTCTCATTGCTTTGAATTCTGTTTCATATTTTTCTTCAAGTTGGTTTTTCATGCTCATTTTTTCTTCCTGTAAATTGAGAAGCTCTTTCGAGTAGGCGCTTCTTAATTGTATTGTGTCATGTTCTGTTTCAATAAGGATTTTTTTTACATAATCTCTTTCTTTTTTCAGCATTGTTATTAACTCAAAAGTTTTTCCGAGTGCCTGTGCTTCAAGCTCCTCATTTTCTTCAAGTGTTTTTTCAGTTTCGCCCATGTTTTTTTGCATTTCTATAAATGCTTTTTTTGCTGCAGCAAAGGATATTTTTGAAAGTTGTGTGCCTGTTTCGAGTTTCCTTGATATTTCATTGAGGCGATGTTCTATGTCTGCTGATGTGTCCTTTTCAACCATTCCAAGGTAACTGTTTTTTCTTGTTTCTTCGTATTTTTTTCTGAGGTCAGCTATTTCCTGTTCTCTTTTTTCAAGAAGCTCAAGAACATTTCTTTGTGCTGCTTTGGTTTTCATTATTGGTTCTTTTTTCCTCTCGAATATTGTAATTCTTTCTACAAGATAAGTGCTTTTCAGCAGGATTGAAATTGTCTGCTGTTCAAGATCCGCGTAAAGATCTGGCACAGTTATCGAATCGGCAAGTGTTCCAAGACCGTTCGCCTGCGCTTTTGAAACTCTGCCTTCTTCAAGTTCTCTGTTTCTTTTCAAAAGGGTTATGAGTTTGTTGAGATCCTTTAAGTGTGCCGATATATCCGGTTTTGATGAATCTGCATCCTTTTCAACCTCGGTTCTTGCCATTTGGAAATGTGTATAAATGTCTTCAAGCAATGGTATTGTGCCCGCCATTGTGTAAATGAATCCTTTTCTGCTGAGGTCGGCCCATTTTTTTCCGCCGGTCTCGTCTCTTGCTTTTGTAATAAGAATTTCTATTTTGTCGCAAACCTGCCTCAGTTCCGGCATAAAATCACTAGATTTATGGTTTTACTACTATTTATTTCTTCCACAGCTTGCTGGGTGTTTCAAAAAGCAATATATATCCCCTGTTCTCTTATTCTCCAATGCAGGTTCTTGAGAAAAGCGGCCTTGTTTTCAGGGCTAATCATGATTTGTTTGTTGATGCCCGTGGGATAAGGAAGGAATCGGCGATAATCACGCATGGTCATAGTGATCACGCTTACATTTCAAAATCCAATAAATATTTTCTTACTCCTGAAACCGCTTCTCTTGTTGGCGCGGAATCAAAAAAATGCTCTTTTGAAAGAATCCCATTTAACAAACGTTTTTCTGTGGGGGATTTTGATTGCACTTTCAAACCTTCAGGTCATATTCTTGGTTCTGCTCAGGTTGAGATTTGCAACGGGAAACAAGCGGTGCTTACTTCCGATTTCAAATTGCAGAAAAGCATTCTTTTCGAGGGTGCGGAAATTCTTCCTTCCGAAATCCTTGTCATTGAAACCACTTTCGGAAAACCTGAGTACAATTTTCCTAACCGCGAGGATGTTTATGAGGATATGATTAAGTGGGCTCATAGAACTCTTAACGCTGGCAGTTTTATTGTGCTTGGAGGTTATTCAACTGGGAAGGCACAGGAGCTTACAAAAATTGTGAATGAATTGCTTGGTGAAACTCCTCTTGTTTTCAGCAGGATTTTTCAGCAGAATAAAATTTATGAAAAAGAAGGAATGAAACTTGGTGACTATATTGAGCTTGATTATAATTTGAAAGATGCGAATGTAATGCTAATGCCGCCGCATATGATTAATGATAATTTGCTATTGGCTTTGCAGCATCAGCTTGGAAAAAATGTCGAGACGGCAATTGCAACCGGCTGGGGCGCCTCTAAATACAAAACTTTTCCACTTTCTGATCATGCGGATTATAATTCTCTTTTAAAGTATGTTGAAGAAAGTGCACCTGAACTTGTTTTGACTACTCATGGTTTTGAAGAGGAGTTTGCAAAGGCTGTAAGGAGAAAACTGAAAATTAATGCAAGGCCGCTTTCAAAGGAAGGGCAGAAGAGCATTGCGGAATTTATTTCTTAATTCCGGTTTTCTGATTTATTGCTTTTTTTTAACTGTGTTGCTTTTTTTAGTTCGCCAACAATTTTTATTGCGTGTGCAAATGCCCAGATAATGTTGTGGGAAAGTATTTCTTTGCCATTGGTTATTCTTGTTTTTTTTTGTATCCTGTTTAGTTCTGATTCTAATTCAGCGAGGGGTTTTGAACCGATTGCTTTTGCCATTTCAATTTCTTTGGCTGAAAATCTTATATCCCTGGCTTGAAATTTGAGTCCTGCGAGGATAATTTTTTTGCTTAGGCTCCTGTTCAGTAAATGCATTTGTTTGTGTAACTTCTCATCTAGTTCTATTTGTGTTGTGGCTTTCTCAAGTAAGAATCTTGCAATTGATTGTTGGTGTGAAATCATTTTCCTGGAATTTTCCCTTCTTTCTTGCTCTGTTATTGGTATTTTACTCTGCAGTCTTGCAGCTCTGTCTAATATTTCCTTTCTTGCATCAGTTTCTGTAATGTCGTGCCTTTTTGCCATTAAAATCAAAAATATTAGCAGGTTAAACTATTTAATTGTTCTTAGGGTTTAGGGTTTTTATTTTTTTAATTGCTGCTGTTTTTTTACTAATAATTTTTTCATAAATATCATTGCCCCTATTAATGCTGAAGGTATTACGGTTGTTATTCTTGTGAGTATTATTATTGTTGTTATTGTTTCGTTGGTAAATGTGCTGCTGAATGTTCCTATTATGAGTGCTTCCTGAACTCCGAATCCGAACGGAAGCGTGCTTAATATTCCTGCTATATATGAGAAGAAATATGAGAATAACAAATCAAGGTTGATTGTGTGTGAAAAAGTGGCGATTATTATTGCAGCGCCAATTATTGTGAGTATTACTGATGCCATGAAAAGCAGGTTTGCTTGAACAAGTTTTGAATAATTTTTTTCAGGTAGCATGGCATTTATTTTTTTTTGCAGGATTATTGGCGCAATTGTTATTGCAATAAAAAGTGCAAGAAGTGCAATGTTCATTGTTACAATGTAAAAAAATCCAAAGAATACAAGGAGGTACGCGTAGGTGCTAAGTAATCGAAATCCAATTACTGCCTTTTTCTTTTCTTTGCCTGTAAGGTAGAGGTATTTTGTTGCATCAGCACCGACTTTTCCTATGAAGCTTGCGATTTCTCCGAATGCGCTTAGAAAATGCAGTTCAATTGTTTCTTTTAATGTGAGTTTTATGTTAAATAATTCAAGGAAAATTTTCATTGAAAACATTCTTGTTATATTGAAAATAATGAATATTGCGGCAAGGTAAAAAATTTCTTCTTGTTTAAGGGTAAAAGATATTTTGTCAAGTTCGAGTGTTGAGGTATAATAAACAAGTCCTACAAGGAGCAGGATAAGGACAAGTACGCGTATTCCTTTAGATTCCTTTATTTTTCCAAAATCCATTTTCATTATACACTAACATCTGCCTTTTATTAGTATTTTGTGGTTTGTCTGTGTTTTTTTGGCTTCTTTAATGCTGCTAAAACAAGCTATTTTAAGGTTTTTCTAGGATTTTCCTATAAGGTTGGATTTTATGGATAGGACACACACTTGCGGACAGTTAACCAAAAAAGATATCGGAAAGGACATTGTTCTGAATGGCTGGGTTGATACTAGAAGAGATCATGGTAATCTGATTTTTATTGATATTAGGGATCGTTATGGTTTGACTCAGGTTGTGCTTAATCCTGAGGTCAATGCAGTTGCGCATGGACTTGGCGGACAGTTAAGGCGTGAATTTGTTGTGCGTATTGAAGGAAAAGTTAATGCAAGGCCTGATGGTACAGTAAATAAATCCTGGGTCACAGGAGAAATAGAAGTTGAGTGTTCAGGACTTGATATTATTACCAAATCATTGCCTTTGCCTATTGAAATTTCCGATACTGCACAAAGCAGTGATGAATCAAGACTCACTTACCGTTACCTTGATCTTAGGGGTGAGAAAATGCAGCGCAGTATCCGCGACAGGCATAGGATTGTTAAAATTGTGAGGGACTTTTATGATGAGAATAATTTTTTGGAAATAGAAACTCCGATTCTTGCAAAAAGTACTCCTGAAGGTGCAAGAGATTATCTTGTTCCAAGTAGAGTTAATCCTGGAAGGTTTTTTGCTTTGCCGCAAAGTCCGCAGATTTTCAAACAGCTTCTCATGATTTCTGGTTTTGATAGGTACATGCAGATTGCACGTTGTTTTCGTGATGAGGATTTAAGGGCAGACAGACAGCCTGAGTTTACACAAATTGATGTTGAAATGAGTTTTATTGATGAAAATGACATAATGAATATTCATGAAAAGCTCATGCAGAAAATTTTCAAGGGATATTTTAATGAAGATTTGAAGATTCCTTTCCCAAGGTATGATTATAAGGAAGTAATCAAGAGGTGGGGAATTGACAGACCTGATATAAGATTTGGCCTTGAGCTTGTAGATTTTACCGGTATTCTTGGAAGCGACAATTTCAATGCATTCAATGCTGTTGTTAAGGATGGTGGCGTGATTAAAGGAATTGTTGTTGAAGGCAAGGCAGATTTTTCAAGGAAGGATATTGAAGCTCTTGAAGAATTTGTAAAAATTTACAAAGCAAAAGGACTTGCATCATTTAAAATTCTTGATGCGGTGGAAGGTTCTCTTGTAAAATTCTTTTCGGAAAAAACCATTGCAGCACTTAAGGAAAAATCAGGTGCAAAGAAAGGCGACGTTATTCTTGTTGTTGCAGGTCCTGAAAAAGTCGTGCATGATTCTCTTGGTTTCCTGAGGCCACATCTTGCGCAAAAACTGAATTTGATTAAACAAAAATGGAATTTTTTGTGGGTAAAGGATTTCCCTATGTTCGAGTGGGATGAGGAAGAGCAGAGGCCGAAGGCAATGCATCATCCTTTTACCTCTCCAAAAAAAGAGGATCTCGATTTCCTCGAATCTGATCCATTAAAAGTGAGGAGCAATGCATATGACATGGTTCTTAATGGAATAGAAATTGGTGGCGGAAGCATTAGGATACATACTCCTGAATTGCAGGCAAGGGTTTTTGCAACACTTGGAATTTCAAAAGAAGAAGCAAAGGAAAAATTTGGTTTCATGATGGATGCTTTCAAGTACGGTGCGCCTCCACACGGTGGTATTGCATTCGGTCTTGATAGAATGATAATGCTTTTTGTTAATTCTGAGAGTATTAGGGATGTAATTGCTTTTCCAAAAAACAAGGCAGCGGTTTCCCTTATGGATGGTTCTCCAAGCGGTGTTGATGATAAGCAGTTAAGGGAACTTCACATAAAACTTGATTTGAAGAAGTGATGAAGTGGTTTTTGATGCCAAAGGTTGTTGTTGACAAAGATTTGTTGGTAAAGGTTGCGGGAAATGCGCGTCTGAATTTAACTGATGGTGAAATAAAAAAGTTTTTGCCTCAGCTCAAGGATGTGTTTGAAAGCTTCTCCGCTCTTGATGAAGTTGATATAAATAGTCTTGAGCCTTCTTTTCAGCCTATAAAACTTGAGAATGTTTTCAGGGAAGATGTTGTGGAAAAATGCATTTCAAATGAAGATGCTCTTGCAAACACTCCTCATAAAAAAGATGGTTATTTCAAGGGGCCAAAAGTGATTTGATGCCAGTATCCGATTTTGTTGATAGTATCCAATCCGGAAAAATTTCTGTTGTTAAGAATGCGGAAAAAATTGTGAAAGAAATAAGTTCAAAGAATAGCGAATTTCATCACTTCAATAATTTTGATTCTGATTATGTGCTTGCTCAGGCGGAGCAGATTGAAAAAAGAATCAAAGCAGGAAAAGGCGGACGTCTTCTTGGTGTTCCTGTTTCTGTCAAGGATTGTGTATGTGTAAAGGGTGTTGAGTCAAGGGCGGGCTCCAAAATACTTTCTGGTTATAAACCTGTTTTTGATGCAACTGTCATTGAAAAAATAAAAAATGAGGGCGCAATTATCCTGGGTAAAACAAGTCAGGATGAATTCGGATTCGGTACCTTTTCGGTAAATCATACTGCTGGAAAAATTCCGCTTAATCCGCTTGATAAAACAAGGAGCTGCGGAGGTTCATCAGGCGGATCAGCTGGGTTTACAGCGCTTACTGAAAATACACATGTTGCTATTGCTGAAAGCACAGGCGGTTCAATAGCATGCCCTGCTTCATTTTGCGGTGTTGCTTCAATAACTCCTACCTATGGTCTTGTTTCAAGATTTGGTCTTATGGATTATGCAAATTCCTTGGACAAAATAGGTTCTATGGGAAAAAGCATTGATGATGCATTGCTTTTACTTGATGTGATGCGAGGAAAAGATTCCAAGGATAGTACTTCCCTTGATTCAAAATCCCTTGAAAAACCAGTATTAAAAAAACCTGTTGTGGGTTTGCCAAAGGAACTTTTTGATGCAATTCAGGATGATGAAATAAAAGAAATTGTGTTGAAAAAAATTTCTTCAGCTGGTTTTACTGCAAAGGAGATTTCTCTTCCCTTGAATACAAAGTATGGTGTTGCAGCTTACTATCTTATTGCAATGGCCGAGGCTTCTACAAATCTTGCAAAGTATTGCGGTATGCGTTATGGTTTAAATGGAAAACTTGAGGGAAATTTTAATGATTATTTTTCAGGTGTAAGGAGCACAGGTTTTGGAGATGAGGCAAAACGAAGGGTAATTATAGGTACTTTTGCAAGAATGTCTGGTTTCAGGGATGCTTATTATCTGAGGGCAATGAAAGTAAGAACAAAACTAATTAATGAATTCAAATCAGTTTTCAAGCAGGTTGATTTTTTTGCTTTTCCTGCAATGCCTGTTGTTGCACCTAAATTTTCTGAAATAGAAAAGCTTACTCCTATGGAAAATTATTCAATGGATCTCTGTACTGTTCCTGCAAATCTTGCAGGCATGCCTCATGCAACTATTAATGCGGGTTTTAAGGAAAAACTTCCTGTTGGTTTAATGGTAATGGGAAATCATTTGCATGATGCGAAGGTCGTTTCGTTTGCATCAAAGTTGGAGGATTCAAGATGAATGAATTGAAAGTGGCTGAAAGAGCGTGTGTTGAAGCGGGAAAAATCGCTTTGAAATATTTCAGGGGGAAATTCAATGTGCGTTTGAAGGGTGCTGTTGATCTTGTTACTGATGCAGATATTGACTGTGAAAAGAAAATTAAATCGGTTATTGCATCAGAGTTTCCGAACCATGGTTTTATTGGGGAGGAGGAAGGGGCTTTTGGTTCTAAAGAATCTTTTTGGGTAATTGATCCTATTGATGGCACGACAAATTTTGCACACGGAGTGGATTATTTTGCACATTCGATTGCACTTGTTAAAAATTCTGAAATTGTATGTGGTGCGGTTTTCAATCCTGTTTTGAAAAAACTTTATTCTGCTCAGGCAGGAAAGGGTGCTTTTTTGAATGGTAAAAAAATCTCCGTTTCAAAAGCACCTATGTTAAGGGATTCTTTATTGATAACTGGGTTTCCTTATAACATTCCAGCTTATGATGAAAAGACGCTGCGCGCCGTTGGTTCATTGAAAAAGCAATGTCAAGGGGTAAGGAGGTTTGGTGCGGCTTCTCTTGATTTTTGTTCTGTTGCTGAGGGAATTTGTGATGGTTATTTTGAATATGATTTAAGGCCTTGGGATGTTGCTGCTGGCATTCTTATTGCAAGAGAATCAGGCGGAAAGGTAACTGACATCAATGGTGCTGAAGCAACAATAAATTCTGGGAATTTCCTTGTTTCGAATGGTTTGTTGCACGAAAAAATTTTGGAACATCTGGAGGCACCATGATGAAAACAATTATTGGGCTTGAAATTCACGTGCAACTTGACACCAAATCAAAGCTTTTCTGCGGGTGTTCCACAAGCGCAGATTCTCCGAATACATCGGTATGTCCAATATGTCTTGGCATGCCAGGTTCAAAACCTGTGTTGAACAAAAAAGCTGTTGAATATGCGTTGATGGTTGCAAGTGCATTGAATTGTAAAATCAATAGGAAATTTTTCTTTTCAAGAAAAACTTATTTTTACCCTGATCTTGCGAAGAATTTCCAGATTACCCAGTATGAGATTCCTGTTGGCGAAAAAGGTTTTTTGGAAATTGATGGAAAAAAAATAAGGATTACGCGCGTTCACCTTGAGGAGGATCCAGCTTCTCTTGTTCATGAATCTGGAATGGTTTCAAGCAATTATTCTTTGGTTGATTATAATAGGTCTGGTATTCCACTTGCTGAAATTGTCACAGAGCCTGATATTGAGAGTCCTGAGCAGGCAAGAAAATTTTTGGATAAGCTTCTTTTGATTTTAAATTATTTAGGTGTTTATGCGCACGGAAGAAGCGTGCTGAAAGCGGATTGTAATCTTTCAATTAAAGGAAGTGAGAGAGTAGAGGTAAAGAATGTTTCAGGTTTCAAGGCTGTTGAGGATGCGCTTAAGGCAGAGGAAGAGAGGCAGCGTTCTGTTATTGAATCCGGTGGTAAGGTTGAGTTGGAAACAAGGGCTTTTGATGATGTTTCTCTTACAACATATACTTTAAGAAAAAAGGAAACAGAAGCAGATTATGGTTATATTTTTGATGCTGATCTTGTTGAAACAAATGTTTCGAATGAATGGCTTGCAAAAATAAAGGCTTCTGTTCCAGAGCTTCCTGAGGAAAAAGCAAAGCGGTTTGTAAAGCAATTTGGTTTAACTGAATATGATGCTTCGGTTATTGCATCCAGTAAGGGGCTTTCGGATATTTTTGAGGGTTGTGTAAAATCAGATTCAAAAATAGCTGTGCGCCTTATTTCAAGGGAGCTTTTGGGTATACTGAATTATAATAAATTGTCTTTGGATCAGACAAGCGTTGATGCAAAGGGCATGGTTGCGCTTGTGGAATTATTGAAAGCAGGTAAAGTGAGTGACAAGAATGCAAAAGATTCTCTAATAAAGTATGTTGTTGAAGGAATACTTCCAGTTGATTATCTTGGAAAAAATAACTTGTTTATCGATTCTTCTTCAGTTGATGCGGAGTCCGTTGTTAAGGCAATAATTGAAAAAAATAAAAATGTGTTTGATGAATTTAAAGGCGGTAACAAAAAATCGCTCAATTTTTTAATTGGTTTGGCAATGCGCGAGCTTAAAGGCAAAGCCGATGCGCGGAAGATTCAGGGAATAATTGAAAAACTTTAATTTGTCTCTATCCTGATTCTATCCAGAGGTTGAAAAATTCTTCTGAGTAATCGCCTGCAATTTTTTTATCTTGTAAAAAAATTTCATTTTCTTTGTTTTTTTCAGATGCGTTTTTTGTCCAATTATAGGATCCGGTTATAATCAATTTGTTGTCGATTACTGCAAATTTGTTGTGCATCATTGCTCCTGAAAAAATCCTTATTTCTATTCCGGAATCCTCGAGTTTTTCTTTTTGTGAGCTTTTGGATGCTGCCTGAAGTTTATCTAGTAATACCCTTACTCTTATTCCGTTTGCTTTTGCGCTTATAAGTGCTTCAGCTAATGTTTCTGAAGTAAGGGAATACATTGCAACATCGATACTGTTGTCTGCTGATAATATTGCTGCTGCCGTCATTTCTTCGCATTCTTGTGCTGGGCAGAAAATTGCTTTTGGCTGCATTTGCTGTTCTGTGCAACCAATCAAAAACACAAAAACCAATAATATCGACAATAAACGAATTTTACTCATATTGTTTTTATTTTGGGATTTTCTTATAAATTTAGCTATTTTTCATGGTTTGTACCAAAATTCATTTATAAATGCCCAACAGCATTGTGTATAGATTAGGGGAAAAATGGGTTTCACCTCACACTTCCTTTTTTTCCTCCCTTTTTTCCTTTTATCTTTTTTTTGGTTATAATAATTTCAGGAGAGTTCGTTATGAAGAGATGGTTAATGTCAGTATTTTTGGTTTTAATTTCAGCCCAGGTTTTTGCTCAGTCCTATATGTGGGATGTGCTGAGGCCTGCAACGGATTTTGCAAGTGAAATTGACGTTCCTGTTAAAGTGGTTGTCTTTTTGCTTTCAGCAGGAATTTTCGCGATTTCGTTTCTTGCATATAACAAATCCGAATCAAAGAGACTATTGCTTGTTTCTGTTGCTTTTTTTCTTTTCAGCATGAAATGGCTTGTAAAGCTCATAGATATTTTTGTTTCGCCTGGTTATTTCCTTGCGGATTCATCAGAGAATCTTTTTGAGCTTGGCATACTGCTCTCTCTTCTTGTTGCGCTCTTCTACACAAAAAAGGGGAAGGGTTTTTTCAAAAAGGAATAATTGTTCCATTTGAGTGATTTGTATGGATGAGCTCGAGCAGGCTCTTAAGCTTGATATCAGGAAAAAAATTTACAATACTGTCAAGCGTAACCCCGGACTTCATTTCAGGGAAATACAAAGGCGTGTTGATATTGCTACAGGTGCGCTTCAGTATCACCTTGAATATTTACAGAAAAAGCATTTAATTAAAACTGAGCGCGAGACAAAGTTTCTCAGGTATTATCTGGTGAGGCAGGATTTTGAGGACACTGCTTTGATGTCTTTGCTCAGACAGGGTAGCATGAGGAAAATAATTGTTTTTTTACTTCAGAAAAAATTCACCACTAATGCATCGATTTCAAAAAATGTGGATTTGAGCCCTTCAACAACTTCATGGCATCTTGAAAAGCTTGCTGAATCCGGAATTGTTGAAAAAACAAGGCGTGGTAGAAAGATTTTTTACAGGATAGTTGACAAGCAGACAATAGCCGATATATTAGTAAACTATAGAAGAAGCTTTTTGGATGAGGTAGTGAACAACTTTGTAGAAGTTTGGGAAGAGATTTAACCCAAATGGGTTCTTTTTGGTGCAGGTTTTTTTGGTGCTGAAACCTCGTTTTTTGGTGTCAATTCAAAAGGCTCGTGTTTCACTCCAGTTTTCCCGCTGGTATATGCGGCGTGCATTTTTTTGTCACGCCATATAAATACATCCTCTCTGAATCTGCTTACAGGAATTTTTTTTCAGCTACTATTTTGGCAATCATTTCAACTATTTCGCCTTTGCTTGCAGCCATGCGGGGGTCATCCATAATAGACCTTACAATCATGGATTGGACTGCTCTGAAATTTAATGAATAATCCTTGGTGGAAGTAAGTATGTTGTTCAATTTGTCTCCAACTCTTAATTCCAGGTTTTGTTTTTCGCTTGCCATAATAGAATAATAGTTATTGAGTAATTAAAGTTTTTGTTGCTCAAATAAAAATTAAAATAATCTAATCTGCTTGTGCATTTGTCCACTAAAGCATTTAATCTTGCAAACAAAAGGTATGTTATGCATTACAGTATTTTTGATGTTATTGGGCCTGTAATGATTGGCCCTAGCTCATCCCACACCGCCGGTGCCGCGCGCATCGGCTTTGAAATGAGCAAGACAATTTCAGGAAAAATAAACAGCGCTGAAATAATTCTTTATAATTCTTTTGCGGATACTGGGGAAGGACATGGTACAAAAATAGCACTGCTCGGGGGCCTTTTGGGCATTTCTCCTGAAAATCCGGAGTTAAAGGAATCCTTTTCAGTTGCTTCAGAAAATAAAATGGCTTTTGTGTTCAGGCAGTTGCAGGATAATTCAAAACACCCGAATTCAGTCATGTTTTTGGTGCAAACCGATTACGGCTGCTTTTCCGGTTTTGGCGAATCATTGGGCGGAGGTTTGATAAAATTTAGGGCGATTCTTCCGGAGGTGCGTTCTGTTGGAGTTCACGCAAAAAGTGCTGCGTTCTGAGAAACCGATTCATGAGCTCGCGCTTGAATATGAAATCAATTATGCCGGAAAAAGCAGGGCTGATATACGTTCAGAAATGGGCCGAAGGATTAATGTTATGCGTGATGCCGCGCTTAAAGGCACTGAACAGGAAATCAGGACAAGAAGCGGTCTTGTTGTTGGCAACGGAAAAAAACTTTATTCTTCACTTTCAGAAAATTCGCTTACAGGGCCTATTGTAGGCAAAGGCATTGCGTATGCTGTTGCAATTGCTGAGGTGAATGCAGGCATGGGTGTTATTGTTGCAACGCCTACCGCAGGGAGCTGTGGGGTTGTGCCGGGTGCTCTGATATCTCTTGAGGAAAACCTCCAAAGTAAAAATCTCACTGAATCTTTTTTCACGGCTTCAGGAATAGGTTTGATTATTGCTGAAAATGCAACCTTTGCCGCTGCGGTTGCGGGTTGTGGTGCGGAAATAGGTTCAAGTGCCGCAATGGCTTCGGCATCCATTGTTGAATATTGCGGTGGATCAAAAAAGCAGGCGCTTGATGCAGCTGCTATTTCAATGAAAAGCTATCTTGGGTTAGCGTGTGATCCTGTTGCTGGTCTTGTTGAAGTTCCCTGTATAAAAAGAAACGCAATTGCGGTTGCAAATTCTTTTGCTTCTGCAGAAATGGCTCTTTCAGGTGTTGAAAGTGCAATTCCTTTTCTGGAAGTTGTTGGCGCAATGCATCGCCTTGGAAAAAAGCTTCCTTCTTCTCTTAGGGAAACATCAAGAGGCGGGCTTGCTGTCACAAAAACTGCATTAAAAATAAGGTCAAGAATTCTTGACTAATTTCTGTATTCCTATATCTTTGAGGTATGTGTGCCTTCTTGAATCACTTGATATTATTACAGTTGAACTCATTTTTTCGATATTATTGGAAAATTCTTTTTCATTATAAAATTTGTCCATTAAAGTATAATATTCATGTATATCTTTTGTCCTTATTATTGCAAGTAAATTGTAATCTTTGTCCCTGCTTATGCAGTTTAGTTCATGGACTTCGCTCATTTTTTCAAGTAATTTTTCAAGCTTGTCAGTTCTGTCCACGGATCTGATGTATTGTACTACCATAAAATAGATTCCCATCTGTCTGTGCAGATCAGGGTTTATTACCGGTGTTTTTTTGACGATTATTTTATTCTCAAGCATTTCTTTCCATTTTGCACTTGCTGTATTTCTATGAATGTTTATTTTTTTGGCTGCATCAGAAAGTCTTTCCTGCGGGTTCTGCATTTTTTCAGCCAAAAGCTTTAATGCAATTTCATCTAACTTATAATTGTTTTTTCTCTCGACAATTTGATTGTGGCTTTTAACCTGTTTTGAAACAAAAAGCGGTTTGTGTATTTTAATCCATTTGTTTTCTGCTTGTATTTTTTCAAGCAGTTCAGTTATTTCTTTTTTATTTTCTGAATAAATTTTTATACAAAAGCCGTGTTTCCCGCTTATGTTAAGGCACACGTGCACTTGTGGGTATTCAAGCAGGCAATCCATCATTTCCCTTATTCCTTTTCCTTCAAATTTTGGCATTATAAGCACCCAGGCTATTTGTTTAAATCCTATTTTTGTGAAATCAACCCTGTACTTATAATTAGTAATTATTTTTTTGTCTTCAAATTTCCTCATTTTAAAAGAAAGAGTTGAAGGGTTTATCCTGAGTTTTTTTGCAATTTCTCTTTCCGATTCAAGGACGCCATTCTCAAGAGAATACCTGAGTATTCTGAGATCTAAAGGGGATAAATCCATACTGAAAATAGGCGTACAGTGTTTTTAAATATTGTTGGACAAATGCACAAGAACTTTTTTCTTTTCATTAACACGAAAAGAAAAACCTGCACTAAAAAGAAAAGTGTAAATTTTCAGCTGATTTGCAAGAAAAATAAAGTATGGGCATGGGCAGATTTGAACTGCCGACCGCTCGATCGCTGCTGCATGTGCAATATCAGTCGAGTGCTCCAACCAGACTAAGCTACACGCCCATAATGTTTGCGTCCGTTAGTACCGCGTACTATCTTCGCCTTTGCCGGTTCAATAGAGCTATATAACGGATTTAACAGAAGAAATTCTAATACCAAATTTTTATAAAACCGATTAGTTTACCTTAAACCAGTTCTTTCAATGTTTTCCTCGTATATTTTGAGGGTATAAAGAGTAAGCAGAATTGTAGCATATATTGTGAAAGGTATTGTGAGAATACTGCCTATTATTGAAAGAAATACGCCTATTCCTGGGATAATTGACAAAAAGGAAGCTATCATTGAAGGTATTGAAATTACAAGTCCTGCAATAATCATTATTGCTATTGCTACAAGATTATAGGTATAATTGTGCAATCCTAATCTGATTCCATTTCTTATTGATTCTATTATTGTGTCATCTCTGAGTGCTATTATTGGCGGGATCATTATTATTATTGGGATAAATGCAAGTACAATAATTGCGCCAAGTATAATGCCGATTATTGCGCCTATTGTTTGGAATAGAAAGTAAAGCGGTACTGTAGGTATTGTTATAATGATTGAGTAAAACAGTAATGTGATGACAAGGTATGCAAAGAAAGGAATTATTCTTTTTTTTATTGTATTTGCAATGTGCTCAAAGTTTGTTGTTTTGACATTAAGAATTTGCCTGAATCCTGTTAATGAGGTTATTTCAAACATTGCTTGCATTAAGAGCAGAATTATTGAAATTAAAAGCAGGCCAATGAGTACTGCTATTGCGTTAATTATGTAATTGTTTACAACTGCAAGGGTAAGTAGTGATATTACTGCAACAACAGCAATTCCAAATCCAAGAATCAGGGTTATGGCTGCGATTAATAGGCAATACAATATTCCGAAGATAATTGCTTCTTTTTTTATGGATGTCTTAAGCGCTTCCTTAAACCTTTCAAGTGGGTTTTTCATGAAATATTCTTGCCGGGAATTCTGTTAAAAAGGTAACGGGTAAAGGATTCATTAATATACCTTGTTTTGAGGTAGCC
>PCWY01000030.1 GCA_002762975.1 Candidatus Diapherotrites archaeon CG11_big_fil_rev_8_21_14_0_20_37_9
TGTCTGTGCGGTAAACAGTGTGGCGGAAACATTGAGATTAACCACATTGATAAGAATGATAACAATAATTTGGACAACGGCATCCCGCTTTGTTTGTCTGTGCGGTAAACAGTGTGGCGGAAACATTGAGATTAACCACATTGATAAGAATGATAACAATAATTTGGACAACGGCATCCCGCTTTGTTTCGAGTGCCACGGTCTTGTCCACGCCTACGAGAACACTCCAAAAGGCACTAAATTTTCATCTGAAGAATTGAAGAGTAGGAGAGAACAAGTTTACGATAAACATACTGCTCATCTTGTCCCTCCTATTCACTACGAAATAATTTCTGACATGAGACCATTACCCGATATCGGATTTACAATTTCACATAGAGGCGGACCTTTCCCTGTTAGAGTGAAAACATGGCTAAAGGTTTTTCTTGGAAAGAAAATGATTGAAGACTTTTCCAGAAAACCTGATTTTTATGGGGGAGAACGAGAGTGGAACCTAAATCCATTATGGGGAATTAAGGGGCATTTCCAAGTTCCTAAAACTGCAGTAAAAAGCAAACAAACTCTAAAAGTCCAAATCAAAGCCAGTATTTTCGACATATACAATAGAGAACATGAATTATTGCCTGTTGAGTATGTTTACCAAAGGGACACAAAAGGATGGTTTTTAGAGCCATCCCCTTCAACACCCTTCTAAAAACAGCTACCTTCAACACCAACTAATATATTCTTTGATTGCGTTGTTTTTTGCATGGAATATAAGCAGATGATGATTATCCGGAATGATTTGAAGATGGGTAAGGGGAAGATTGCCGCCCAATGCTGCCATGCGTGTTTAGAGGCTTATGAAAAGGCGTTTATAAAAGAGCCAAAGTGGGTTGAGGAATGGAAAGAGCAGGGTCAGGCAAAAATTGTTGTTAAAGTTGAATCAAAAAAAGAATTGCTTGAATGGTTTGAAAAATTAAAGAAACTCTTTCCGTGTTCATTGATTAAAGATGCTGGAAGGACACAGATAGCGGCAGGAGAACCGACCTGTGTTGGTGTTGGTCCTGCACCAGAAAACGAATTAAATAAATTCACAAACGAACTTAAATTACTTTGAATCAATTGAAGGCATTTAAATTCATTAAAGATGTAGAATTAGTATGAATATTGATGCAAAAAAAATTCTTTATGTTATAGCAGGGTTATTTGCGGTTTTTGCGGCACTTTACACTTTTAGTATTTTCGCGGGTTTTTTAGGAATAATCGGTGCAGACAATCTTTTCACTGAAAACCACCCTTTGAGCATTATTGCAATAATCGGGACACTGCTTTTTACAGGAATTTTTATTTTCAATGCAGCAGGAAAAATATTATCAGGAGCAATGAGATGAATTATAAAAGTGGAATCGAGTCCAAACGAAGATTACACCCGGTACCGCCGATCGTAAGCGGCGCAGGGAAAATACTGTCAGGAGCAATGAGATAATATGAAAATCAAATCGGTAAACGGCGCGGAGGTGAAAACATGGGTTACTGGCATAAAGTAAATGAATTGATGAGGGAAGCTGACATAATTATTCAGGTTCTTGACGCAAGGTTTCCTGTGAAAACAAGAATAGAAAGCATTGATGAATTTGCGGAAATTAAGGGAAAAAAACTTCTTTATGTGCTTAACAAATCAGACCTTGTTTCAAAAAGGTTTTCTGAAAAAGCAAAGAAAGGATTGCCGAATGCTGTTTTTGTTTCGGCGAAAAAAAGAATGGGAAAAATAAAATTAAAGGAAGCAATAGGAAAACTTGCAGGAAATAATGAAGTAAAAATTGCAATTGTAGGTTATCCAAATACGGGAAAAAGCAGCATAATAAATATGCTGAAAGGAAGAAAGAGTGCAAGAACATCTCCAACCGCAGGATTCACAAGAGGAAAGCAATTAATCAGAATAAGCCATAAAGTAATGCTCATTGATTCTCCGGGGGTAATGCCATTCAATGAAAAAGACGAATCGACAATGGTTCTTCTTAATGCGAAAAATTCTGAACAGATTAAGGATGTTGAAGGCGTTGCACTTGAACTTGCAAAAATGCTTCTTGAAAACAACCCAAAAAAACTTGTTGAAACTTACGGCATTGAAGCAAAGGATGAAGAGGAATTCCTTGAGAAACTCGCAGTAAAGAGAAACAAACTAAAAAAGGGCGGAATACCGGATGTTAATCAGGTTGCGGCAATACTCATAAAGGATTTTCAAACCGGCAAAATAGGAATCTGAACGCCGGAAAGAAGAGTAGGATAAATTAATCTACACCCCCCATGCGCAAGCGATTGATTTATAATGGAAAAAAAACATTAAACTAAGAATGATTCCTGAAAAAGCAAAAAAAATTATGTACGGTTTTCTAGTAATTTATTTAATATTTGGAATAATTCTTGTTTACCTTTTTGCGTTTAACTCAGGACTTGAAATAAAGGAAGATTTTAACCGCGAAAACAATACAAAAGTGGTTTACATACACAACACAACCACAAGAACAATAAACAATGTTGAACTTAAGTATAAATCAGGGGAAATAGAACAGGAATTTGATTTAATGAAAATTGAACAACTTTATCCGAATCAGGAAGTTGAAATAAGTTTTCAGGGCATTGAAGATCTTGAAGTGGATTTGATTGCAAAGGCACCTTTTCATTTAACTGTCGAAAAAAAAATAATTTTACAAGGCGTGAAAAATAAGGAAGATTTGACAATTGCCCTTAATGCACCAAGCAATGCGCGATTCGGAGAAAGTTTTGAATTCAATCTTGAAATATGCAATACTGCAGATACTGAAAAACAGGCGAAGATTGAAGAAAAGCACGAGACAACATTCTTTTCAGAGCCGAATAAAACAAGCACAACAACCCTGGAGCCGGGAGAATGCAAAAAAACCGATTTTGAACTGCTTCCAATTGAAAAGGGAATCACCACAATCTATTTTAAGATAAATATTTCAAATACTATCAAAGAAATTGAACATAGGATTAGTGTTGACTAATGGCAAAACTTGATGTAAGTATTATTGAAGTCATAGACAAGATGGTAAGGGAAGGTGAAAGCGAAGAAAAAATAATTAGAACTCTTAAAGATCTTGGCGTTGAACCAAACAAGGCAAAAAAACTTTTACTGTTGGGACAGGCGGACACTTTTTCTTTGTTAAAAGGAGAAATAAAAAAAATTGTAAGGGGCGAAATGGAAGAAGAAAAACCGGTTCTCAAAAAATTCATTGAAGAAGAAGCAATGGGTTCAGCCGACACAATGAGGCAGGAACTCACAAAGGCAGTAATAAGTGATTTGAGAGTTTACGAAAAGGACATTACAGGCCAAAGTCAGACATTCCAGGAGCAGATACAGCAGAACATAAACAGGGTAAATGATCTGAATGAAAGAGTAAAAGTAAAGCTTAACGAACTTGGGGAAGCGGTAAGGGATGTTCAGGTTGACATGGATGAGGTCAAGGTAAAAGGGCTTGGGAGCAGGAACAGAATAATTTCAACAATCCTGTGGATTCTCGGATTGGTATTTGGGGTAATGGTTGCAGGAAACTTTGTGCTGGTATCAGGCCAGCCAATTACAATAGATTCCCTGATATTAATGACAATAATGGCGTTGCTCTCAGTAACGATGCTTTTTGTTGCAACTGTTATATGATTCCGCCGAAAGTGCGCATGAACTGCTCTTTGGATGCTTTGAGCGCTTTTTTGCCATCAGCAGTAAGTGAATAGTTTATTGTTTTGCCATCCTTGCTTTCCTGAATATAGCCCTGTTCCCTCAAAGATTTTAATGCAGGGTAAATGGTTCCGGGACTTGGTTTATCCCCTTTACGCTTTCCGATTTCGTCCGCCAGTTCCTGTCCGCACATCCCTTTTTTTGAAAGCAGGAATAAAATCAAAAATGAAAGCATGCCGCGCATATCACAGCAATAATCCTTATCCATTAACATATTGGGCAACCGATATATATAAATATAACCTTAGAACATATTGTATATACAATATCGGTTATCCGATAGAGGAGGTTGTTTTAGAATGCACGGGTACTGCAATACAGGTTCTTGCGGATGCGGAACCAACAGATCATTCCTTACAAAAAAGGAAAAAATAGAGATGCTCAAAGAATACAAGGAAACCCTTGAAAAGGAAGCGAAGGGAATCTCTGAAAGAATTGAGGAACTGGAAAAGAACAATTAGGTCTTTTCCAAATACCCATCCAACAAAAAAAAGAGGTGATATTTTTGGATATACAATGGGGAAGCAAAGAGGCGCTTAAGTTCGTCACTAATGCGGGAATAATAACCAGCAATGGTCCGCATGGAAAAAATGCGATGACCGCAGAATGGACACACCAGGTTTCATACAGCCCCGGATTGATGGCGGTTAGCATAATGCCTGGGAAAGCAACTTATGAAAACATCGTTGCTACAAAGGAATTCGGAATAAACATTGCTTCTGTGAAACAGAACATTGCCGCAAGTGTTGCCGGAGGCAGTACTGGAAAAGAAGTTGACAAGATAGGCGCACTTGAAAAGCTTGGATTTGAATCCTATGCCGGGAAAAAAATAAATGTGCCCATGCTAAAAGGAGCAGCACTGAATGTAGAGCTGAAACTAGTAAATGAAATACCCTTAGGAAGCCACACACTGTTTGTTGGCGAAGTTGTTGAGGTAAATGCCGACAGTGAAGAACCACTGGCATACCACGGCGGGAAATTCTGGAAGCTCACAGAACAAATAGAAAAACCCACGCCAGAGCAGATGGAAAAAATAAGCGCAACTGTACAGCAATACAAAAAATGATTATTGCCTTGAAAATCAAGGCAATTTCTCATATTCTTTAAGCGACTTAACAGCTTCTTCCAAATATATTTTTTTTCTCAGACTCTTTTCCTTTAAAAGCTGTCTGCTTATCTGATTGATTATGAGTTCTAATTCTAACATGTACTAATTGAGTATAAAGGTGTTTTTAAACCTTTAATCGTGATTGTTCATTCAAAAGAATGTCAAGCAAAGCACCTTTTTTTTGAGCATCAGGATAAGAAATCGTGTAATATTTATTTTGATTAAAATCAGCAGATTTCAGAAAAACCCAGCCTTTATTAGGGTATTTCCACGCAATGAAAACCTCTGCATTGCCGATTTCCTGCCACTTGAACAATTCACCCATTTGCTCTTTGGAAATTGCAAGGTATTTACCTTTCCAAGCCTTGCATTCCAGCACCATTGACCTGCCTTTGCCCATTACAATAAGATCAGGCATTGGCAATGGATTTTTACCTGAACCGGCGACGCGGGCAACGGCAAAACCTCTTTCCCAGAAAATTTTCATTAATTCACGTTCAGCAGAAGCACCTTTATTGTAATGAGCCATGTAGAAAAAAAGCCACTTCCCCCTTAAAAAACGAACAGAAAAAAAAGAAAGGCACTGAATTTAGGCATTATGGGCTAAAACAGAACAAATGAGAAGCTTAATATAGATTTCCGAAAGACATTATGTATATTATATTTTATCAGGGAATTAGGTTTGGCTTAATTCCATGGTGTTTAACAATTGATTAGATGGAATCAATAAAAGTTCGCAGTCAACCCAGCACTACACTGGATTTGGAAATAACGCCGAATTCCAAAGAATTTGGAATATTAGGCTTTAACTCGTGGACAAACGCCCTCAAGGTCAGGGTAAAAGAAAAAGCGACGAAAGGAAAAGCAAACCAAGAACTTATTACAGAACTTGGAAAACTTCTTGACGCAAAAGTTATGATAATAAAAGGGGAAAAAAGTAATCACAAAAAAATCCTCGTTGAATCTCCAGAATCAATTGTAAACAAGCACCTGAAAAAAGCCATAAAGCACTAATTCTTGAATAAAAAAACGGAGATGAAAAAATGGCAAAAACGTACATAAATACAGTAAAGTACATGATAAAACTCACTTTCGAAATTGATGGCATTGTTGAAAAACCGGATATGATCGGCGCGATTTTCGGGCAAAGTGAAGGCCTTCTTGGAGACGAAATGGATCTTAAGGAGCTTCAGAAAAACGGAAAGGTAGGCAGGATTGAAATTGAATTAAACACAGCAATGGGCAGAACAAAAGGCTCTGTTACTGTGCCAAGTTCAATGGACATGGCAGAAACATCACTGCTTGCGGCAGGAATAGAAAGCGTTGATAAAGTTGGACCATGCGAAGCAAAATTCACAATAACAGAAATGGACGATACGAGAACAGAAAAAAGAGACGAAATAAAAAACAGGGCAAAAGAGATCCTGAAAAAAATGATGGCGCAGGCAAGCCCTGAAACAAGAAGCATAAGCGAAGAAATAAAAGAAAACGCAAGAGCCGCAGACATAGTAACTTACGGCGCAGATGCTTTACCCGCAGGACCTGAAATAGCCACGAGCAACGAAATAATAATTGTTGAAGGAAGAGCAGATGTACTAAACCTGCTCAGGAACCAAATCAAAAACGCAATCGGAATGAACGGCTCCAAAATAACACAAACAATTATTGATTTGTGCAAACAAAAAGAAGTTACTATTTTTATAGATGGAGATAGAGGTGGAATACTTAACGCAAAAAAACTTATGCAGCTTGCAAAAGTGGCATACATTGCAAAAGCACCTGATGGCAAAGAAGTTGAGGAACTTACAAGAAAAGAAATTCTTCAATGCCTCAAAAGAAAAGAACCCGCAGGCGAAGAAAGACCAAGTTCTATGCCTGAAAGAAGACCTGAATACAGGGAAAGGTACAATGATTACAGGAACTCAGGGGATTCGAGAGGACCAATGGACCGAAGAGACACTAGAGGCCCAAGGGACATACGAGGACCAAGAGACAACAGATTCCCTGACAGAAGGCCAATGAGAAACGATTTCCGCGACTCAAGAGGACCAAGAGATTCCAGAGACAGGGACTCAAGACCTATGAGAAATGATGACTTTGATAGAAGGGCTCCGAAAACATCATTTCTGAAACCAATAGAAAAACCATTGACACAGGAAGAGGAACAACTCTACAGGCCAATGCTTCAGGAAATGAAAGGAACAATGGAAGGAAAAATCCTTGATGAAAAGAACAAGGAACTTGCAAAAGTAAAAGTAAAGGACCTTGTTGAAAAAATCGGGAAAACAAAAAAAGGAACAACCGTCATCTTTGATGGCGTAATAACAAAAAGACTCGTTGAAGCTGCAGAAAAAGCAGGAGTCAAATATGTTATTGGCGCAAGAAAAGGAAGAATAGAAAAAAACGACAAAGTGAAAGTTGAAGCATTATAAATGCAAAAATGGGGACACGGCTTGACCGTGAAACCCCTAACTTTCAAAAACTGATTTTTAAAAAAAAACTTGCAAAAAAAAGAAAATGACATCCTCCCACCCCCAAGGGGGTGGGTTTCCCAACATTTCCGAAGGTACCCGAAGGGTAATGTAGATGTCCCCCTTCGGGTCCGTCAACGGCTTCCTATGAGGAAGTCCCCCAAGGGGGAAAAAATCCACTGATAAAGACCACGAGGTCTCGCAAACAAAGTTTGCAAGACCCCCTAAATGCAGGGGTGGATTTCTTTGGGTTGTTAAAAAAAACAGTAGCCGAAAGGCTCAGGAATGAAAAAAAATAATTAAAATTAATTCACTTCTTTTTCCTGAAAGGTCTTGCAGGTTTTTCCTGCTCAGGAATGATTTTTATGTCCTCTTCAATAGGCAATACAAGGTCGCCTGTTTTATAGAGGATATAACCGAAGAATAACATTGCAAGCCAAAATAGGATTCCTGCAATAGGAGCCAAAAGTGCACCCCAGAACTGTCTTACAGTAAGTGACTCCTGACCGTGTCTTACCCTTATCCCAAGATAATCTTTTGCAAGATCCTGACAAAGCGGGTAAACATCCTCGCTTGGATCAACTCTTGCATTGTTTGCTGCAGCAAGCTGTAAACATTTGTTTGTTTCCTTGGCAGTATCCCAAGAATCAAACATTACAGCAGAAGCCTGAATAAACATCAAAAGCGCAGCGAAAAGAATGAACGCACCAATAAGTTTAGGCAAATGAACATCTCTACCAGCAACCCTAAAGTACATTATTTTTCTCATTACAAATCACTAAGAATTACAATTAATTAATATATAAAGGTTCCGTTGAAGCAAAAAAAAAGGAATGCAAAAAATTAATTAACAAAAGAATATATAATTGTAAAAAGGTGATTCTTTAATGGAAATAACAAAAATAGGCGTAATGTCCGCAGCAAAAATAACAGGGGCAATATACGCAGCATTAGGTTTTCTGATAGGAGCAATATTCACAATATTATCCCTTATCGGAGCAGTAATTGCTGCAACATCCTCTGCGCAGGCGAGCATTATAGGCATGATATTCGGCATAGGAGCAATAATACTGCTACCAATAGTCTATGGAATAATGGGATTTGTTTTCGGTGCAATCGGAGCATGGATATACAACATTATTGCATCAAAAACTGGCGGAATAATACTCGAAACAAAATAGACCAATTGGAAGCTTTTTAATCCTAAGCCAGGAATAATACTTGGAAAAGAAAGAATTAGTTCTGGCAAAAACCCTTTTTTGCACACGGTTTTCTTTCTTTTTGGTCAAGCTTTTTCTTTCTTTGAAAAAAGAAAGAAAAAGGTTGGGCTCGTGGTCTAGCGGTTAGGACACTTCGTTTACACCGAAGATATCACAGGTTCGAATCCTGTCGGGCCCACTTTTAATTTTTACACCCAATAAAATCAAAAAAAACTAAAACAAATTCTTTTTATTAACTAATCATAATAAATATAAAAGAAATTAACAGCTTGGGGAGGTTGTGAAATGGTACTTGAATTGATTTTAGGCGGAATAATCCTTCTGGGACTTGTATTCGTACTCTGGATTGCATTTTCATACAATGGATTTGTGCAGTTAAAAAACAGAATTGATAATGCATGGAGTCAGATTGATGTTCAGCTCAAAAAAAGATATGACCTTGTTCCGAATCTCATGGAAACGGTGAAAGGTTATGCAAAGCACGAAAAAGAAACATTCAAAATGGTGACAGAGGCAAGGGCAAAAGCAATCAACGCACAAGGCATTGAGGGAAAAGCACAGGCAGAGAACATGTTTTCAGGCGCACTGAAATCGCTCTTTGCGGTTGCGGAAGCATACCCTGACCTTAAGGCAAACCAGAATTTTTTGATGTTACAGGAAGAACTCTCAGGAATTGAATCAAAAATTGCATTCGCACGACAATTCTACAACGATGAGGTTCTGAAGTACAACACCAAAACAGAAATCCTACCGGACAGCTTAATCGCATCATTGCTTGGATTCAAGAAAAGAGCATATTTCGAAATAGAAGAAGAAGCAAGAAAAAATGTTAAAGTGCAGTTTTAGAGTTGATGAAAATTGTACGAACAAATAGCTGAGAACAAGAGGAACACAATTCTTCTTGTTCTTGGTTTTTCATTTTTAGTTATAATACTTTCATGGGTACTTGGCAAAATATTTCTCAGCATTGGAGAAATAGGTCTTGTGCTTGGCGCAATATTCATAATATTTTACGGAATAATTGCATACTTTTTCGGCGCAAATATTGTACTTGCAATAAGCGGAGCAAGAGAAGTCCAAAAAAATGAAAACCCTTATCTTTTCAATGTCATTGAAGGACTTGCAATTGCAGCAGGAGTACCGAAACCAAAAGCATACATAATCAATGATACTGCATTGAATGCATTTGCAACAGGAAGGGACCCTGAACATGGAGTAATAGTCGTCACTTCAGGAATTTTACAATTACTTAACAGGCAGGAACTTGAGGGAGTTATTGCACATGAAATGTCCCACATAAAAAACCTTGATATACGATTAATGATGATTGTGACAGTACTTGTCGGAGTCTCTGTATTGCTTAGCGATATTTTACTCAGAAGCTTTTTGTGGGGAGGAAACAACAGAAGCAAAGGCTCGGGAAGCATGCCGCTGATAGTTCTTGGAATAGCACTTGCAATACTAACGCCAATAATTGCAATGATAATTAGGATGGCAATCTCAAGGGAAAGAGAATACCTTGCAGATGCTTCAGCAACACAATTAACAAGAAATCCGGAAGGATTAATGAGCGCACTGAAAAAAATTTCAGGCGATAAAGAAATACTTGAAGCCGCAAATAAAGCTACAGCTCATTTATACATTTCAAACCCATTAAAAAACAGAGCAGGATTCATGGATGGAATGTTCTCAACACACCCGCCAATTGAAAAGAGAATAGAAAGACTAAGCAAAATGTAAATAATAATAAACCGCAACAACCACTAATCATGCATGCGGAAAAAAATTTTTGCAATACTTTTCATACTGCTAATAGGACTTGCATCTGCAGAATACTTCAGACCTGAAACAGTAAAAGCAATGGACGTTACAATAACAACAAAAGCAGCAGGCTCATTCTCAGGAACAATTACAAGAGGCGACTCAATGGAAGTCTATTACCTATCCATAAATGATGACAAAGACCAGGAAGTTAAGGAACTTGAAGAATATTTGGAAATAGGAGACAAAAAAATACAGGCAGAAAAAACAGAAAACAACGGAGTAAAATATGCAAAATACGTCATACCTGATTTGTATGAATACGCATCAACACCGCAATTCACAATAATCAGAAAAGCCAGAATAAAAAAAACAGCAAAAATAGGAATTGATAATGATTACAACCTTGAAAACAAGATAAGCGAATATGCTGAACTGAAAAAAGAAACTGATTATATTGAAACAAACGATCAGGAACTGCAAAGCAAGGCAATTTCTGAATTCACGGATGATTCGGAAATTGAAACAATAAGAAAAATAACAGAATGGGTAAACACAAATATAGAATACGATTTTCAGAATTACTACAACGGGATTTACAGCGCAAAGGAAACATACAATTCTAGGGCAGGGGTATGCGATGAATTTGCAAATCTTACTGCAGCATTTATGCGGATAAGAGGAATACCTACAAAGTACATAACAGGAATAAGTTATGATGGGGAAAGATTTGGATTACATGGGTGGGTCGAAGTTTATCTGCCAGGACAAGGATGGATAGGAGTTGACAGCACATATGGTGAAGCAGGTTATCTTGATGGAGCGCATTTTTCAATTGCAAAAACAGAGGACGCAAATAAAGCGATAGATCTTATAGTAAAAACAACAAGCAGGAAAACCGTGAATGTTCAAACCAAACTTGAGCTTCCTGAAGTGCAAATAAATTCAGTTGAATTTTTTGAAAATCTTTTTGAAAAAGGAATTGAAGTAAAAAGAAAAGTCCAACCTAATGAAACATTCGAAATAAAAGCAAGCATAAAAAACAAAAGTGGAAAAAACGCTATTTTTCCTGTTGAATTATTATTACATGAGGATTTTGAAGTCATAAAACCTGCAAGGCTTTTGTACTTTGAAAATGACGAAGAAAAAGAAATAATTTGGTTGGTAAAAGCACCAAATAAAGAAGTAAAAAAGGGATATTATACATATGAAGTTTATCTGATGCTTCCTGATGGGAATGTTTCGGATGAAATACAGCTAATACCTAAAGTGAAAATTACCGAGAGCCCTAACATACTTACGCAAGATGTAAGCCCTTTTCTTAGAGAAACATTTATTGAAATAAAAATTAATTTGAAAAATTTCGGGCAAAAAAAAGGAGATGCAACAATCAAAATTGAATACAATAATGAAGAAACAAGTAACAGAAAAATAACCATTGAATCAGGAGAAGAAACAACAGTAACAGAAAAAGTTCAAACAAATGAAAAGGGAACAATCAAGGTTACAATTCAGGCAAACAGGGAAGAAGTATATGAAATACAAATACCTGAAAAAACTGCAATAATTGAACCTAAACCAATAGAGGCAGTAGAGGTAAAACCTGAAAAAGCGCCTGAAACCGAGTTTATAGAAGACAATAAAAGCATGATTATGATTCTGGCAGCAGGCGCAGGAGTACTTTTTATAGGGCTTGTTTTCATGATTTTAAGGCTAAAATGAATTCTTAAAAGAGTTTGCATATGCAATTGTTAATACAAAATTTCATGCACTAAAAAGAAAAAATTGCGATCATGGTCTAGTGGTTATGATTGGGCCTTGCCAAGGCTCAGACCCGGGTTCAATTCCCGGTGGTCGCACCAAATTCATTAAACAAAAACTAATTTTCAACGAGTGCATTAAGCTCAGCAAAACCCATTACCTTTGTACCTTCCTCGCTTTCAATGACGCATTTAGAGGATTCTTTTTCGCAGGAAATTTCAACAGGGTGGATGCCATCAAGCGCAGAAACAGAACAGGAATATTCTTTCGATGAATCAGAAACAGTTTCTATGCAAGAACATGAATTTACCGCCCATGCAAGATCCTCGGCATAAAGTTTTGCCTGGGAAAGGCAAGTAAGTTCAACAACTGAAAGCTGAATTGAATCCCATAATGGAGATATCTCTGGAACAGGATCTGGCAAGACAACAGGTACAGGATTCTGCGAAATAGGAACTGATTGTTCAGGAACCGGAGTAATAAAAAAAGCAAAAGTCGCAACAAGCAATAACAAGGCAAAGGCAGTCAAAGCCAAAAGCAAAAAAACAACTATTTTTTCAAGATCTTCCATAACACACCATTTATTTCAGCAGAAACTTTTTCAATTGATTTTGAAGAATCAACTATAACAATGTTTTCATTCGGAAAAATTTTCTTGCTTTTTAAAAAACCTTCACGAACATTTTCAAGAAAATCTTTTTTCTCAAAAACCTCTTTTGTATTTCTCTTTGAATCGCTTGAAATTCTTTTCAAAGCAACATCAGCAGGAACATCCAAAATAAAAACAAGGTTTGGAACAACCATGCTTTTGTGCAAAACAGATATTTTTTCAATTGGAATTCCCTGAATTTGCTGATAAGTAAAAGTACTGTACTTGTATCTATCGCAAAGAATTATTTTACCAGAATCGATAGCAGGCTTGAGAACCTTTTCAATATGCTCCTTCCGATCCGCAACATACAAGTCAAGGAACTGCATTGCATTAACCTTTGGATCAACATCAGTTGAAAGAAGCTCCCTTACTTTCTTTCCGTAAAAACCGGGAGTTGGTTCAGCGGTCAGAATAAGGTTTTCTTTTTTGATTCCTTTTGCAACAAGAAAGTCATACGCATGGCGCAGGATGGTTCCCTTACCTGAACCGTCGATGCCTTCAAAAACAACAAATAAGCCTTTCATTTCAAAAGTAAGGATAAAACTTATTTTAAGTGAGAAGCATTGATTTTAAAACATTCCCAAATGCAATAAATTAAGCCAAAGAGCATCTGTGGTGTAGTGGTAGCATTAGAGCCTTCCAAGCTCTCGGCCGGGGTTCAAATCCCCGCGGATGCATAGCTCAGTTTAAACAAATAATTAAATAGAGTAAAAAATCTAATTGTTTTATGCCAATAAGAGCACAGCGAAGAAGAGAAATAAAAAGAAAACAAAAGGCAAAGAAAAAAAGAATAACAAAAGCAACTGGGCAAATACTAAAAAACATGGAAGAACGATTTCATTATAGCGAAGGGAAAATTTCTATAGAGCCCGGGCAAAGTTACGTGAATCAATTTCCAAGAGAGGAATACGCAAAGCAAGTAAAAGGGCAAGTAAAAAAATTAGGCGCAAAAGAAGCACTTGAAAGAGAACAACAAAGAGAAACTACACGACTTTTTGAATCGGAAAAAATACTGAACAGAAACGCAATTGAAAGGGAAATTGAAAAGTTACACGAAATTGTTCCCACAGCATCTGAAACATTTGTTGTGAGCATAATTAGTACTGAAACTCTTGATGCTGGTCTCGTGCCTTACAGGGACACAACAGAATTCATGAGAAGTGAAGAATTAAGGGAAGCTCTGGCAATTGAAAAAGTACAGGCTCTGCTGAGAAACCCTTTTGATGCAGAAACAAATGCTTTTGGGTCAATAAAAAAAAGGATAAGAAGAGCAATAACAAAATGGATTGTGAGAAAAAAAGGCGAAAAGAAAACAGAATTCCGGTTATTTTAATCAGAGAAAATTAAATATTGTAATGAACACTAATTGATGCATGAAACAAAACAAGTACGATGCAATTGCACTTGAAAGAATTTACAGGCTCTTTGAATTGGCAGAAGAGGAAATGGACAAAAAGCCCGAACGGAGCAAGCGCTACATTGAATTAGCAAGATTTATTGAAAAAAGATACCCAGTAAGGTGGCCACCAGAACTCAAAACAAAATTCTGCAAAAAATGCAATGCATTTTTAAAAAAAGGCAAAAATGCCAAAATAGCAAAAAAAAGCACCTTGACAATAGTGAAATGCCTTGAATGCGGCTTTGAAAGGAAAACAGGCACAAAAAAGTAATGCCCCTTAAAGCAGCCCAGCCACAGCCAAAACTAACCTTTTTAAAGCTTTGGAAGGGAGATTTGATATACTTCTGATTTTAGAAGTTTGCCCCTAAAATGGGAGCTGAAACAACAACTCCGAGAGGAGAAACATGGTGAAAAAAAATGGGTATACATGACGTGCCGGCAGGAATGCTGATTGATGAAGTGGCAAAAGAGCTGAAAACAAAGATAAAACAGCCCGAATTTATAGAATATGTCAAAAGCGGAGCTCACAAAGAAAGGGTTCCTGACAACAGCGACTGGTACTACATCAGAAGCGCAAGCATACTTTACAGAATTTACAAAAACTCGGCTCTTGGAACAGAAGCACTAAGATCATATTATGGCGGAAGAAAAAACCGCGGAGTAAAACCCGAGAAAAAAAGAAAAGCATCAGGAAAAGTAATAAGGAGTTGCTTACAGGCACTTGAAAAGCAGGGATTACTTAAAAAGGACAAGAAAGGAAGAATGATTACAGGAGCAGGAGAAAAACTCCTTTACACAAAAGCACAAATAGTTGAAAAGGCATATGCGGAAGAAATCAAAAAAATACAAGACAAAGCAAAAGAAGCCGCAGAAAAAAGAAAAGCAAAAAAGGCAAAATATGAAGAAAAGCCTGAAACACAGGCACAGGGAAAACCAAAAGAGGCACCTCAAAAGGCCGTTGAAGCTGATAACCATGAACGAGGAGGAAATAAAGCAAAAAAAGCTTGAGGAACTTAAAGAAAAGTACCTTAAGCAGCAGGAAGAGGCAAGAAAGCAGGATGAAGTAGAAAGCAAAATGCAGATGCTCCTCAACAAGATTCTTGAAGAGGATGCGAAAGCAAGAATCAATAATGTGAGACTTGTGAACCCGCAACTTTATTCAAAAGCTTTCAGGGTCCTCATGACAATGGCACAGAAAGGATATTTACAACAAGGAAAATTGAACGATGCACAAATGAAGGAAATTTTGATGGAGCTTAAAGAAGAAAAAGAAATCAGAATACGGAGAATGTGAATTTTATGGGAATCAAGACACAGGAAGAAAAAGAGTTTTTGATTTCGGCAAGAAAGGAAATCGGGCCGGGAGTTACAAATGCACCGGTGTGGATACTCCAGAAAGCGGGAAAAAGAATCTGGAACAAAAAAGGGCACAGGCACTGGAGATCAACAAACCTCGGATTGTTATTTAAGAAAAAACAAGTAGAGCAAGGAAAAAAACAGAACGTTAAAAAAATTAAAAAAGGAAAAAGACATAAAAGCAAAGGAAAGGGCGGTCAGTAATGAAAGGAGACAAATTTAATTATGTAATACCGCTCGAAAGAGCATTCATGTTTCCGCCTAAAAAAAGAATAAGAAAGGCACTTAACGAAATACTCAGATTCGTGAAAAAACACGCAAGACCAAAAACAACACTTGTGGCAACAGAAGTCAACGAATATTTACACAAAAATTCTAAAAACATTCCAAGGCGCGTAAACGCCACACTCTACAGGGAAGACGATAAGGTAACCGTTTACCTTGAAACAGGAAAACAGCTTGAAGCCTACCTGAAAAAGAAGGAAGCGGAAAAGAAGCACAAGGATAAAGAGAAAAAGGAAAAAACAAAAGAAGCCGCAGAAAAAACAGAAATTAAAGAAGAAGACAAGGAAAAGGCAAAAAAGCTTGAAGAAAAAAAAGAAAAGGAAAAAGCGGCAAGAGCTTCCGAAATAAAGAGAAAAGCCAAGTAGAGGTTTCTGATGAACTTTTCAAGAGGGACAATGCGAAGCAGTCCCTATGTTGGAATATTTTCTGAGGTCAGCGACAGCGCTGCACTAATACCGCACGCAATCCTGCCAAAAGAACAAAAGGCAGTTGAAAATACATTCGAATGCAAAATAATCAAAACAAGCATCGGAAGCACATCATTAATAGGAATATTATCAAAACTGCTTGGGGAAAAACTTCTTGTATCTGAAATAGTCACAAAGGAAGAGATAAAGCACCTTGAAAAAAACGGATTGGAAGTTATGACAATGGATGGATTCTCCTCAATAGGAAATCTGCTTGCATTGAACAAAAACGGCGGAATAGCAAGTACATTGCTCTCAAAAGAAGAAGTAAAGGCAATTGAAGGCTTT